>JANLUG010000938.1:0-2552 GCA_031363335.1 Gammaproteobacteria bacterium | reverse complement strand
GCCATCGACGCCGACCTGCACGTTGTCGCGCGTGATGCACGTTTGCTCCGGGATGTCGATTGCGTCTTCCTTGAGGCTGTGTCTGTACGCGATCGTCTCGACGAACGGGATCAGAATGTGAAAGCCGGCCTGCAACGTGCGGCTGTACTTGCCGAGATATTCCACAACGAACGCACTCTGCTGCGGAACCACCGTGGCCGTCTTCGCGACCAGGATGATCACCACGACTTCAATCATCAGCGCTACTACACCTACAGAACCCATCAAATCCTCCTATTCGGCTTCGATGCGAAGCGTGATGCCGTCAACCCCAACGATCCGCGCATTCGCGCCCGATGCGATCGGCCCTGTGCCGACATTGCGTGCGTTCCAGGTCGTGCCGCGATGATCGACGCGGCACTCCGCGTTCGGCGCGAGATCGCCCGCAACGCGGATGCGCTCGTCGATGAGGTCGTCTTTTCGATCAGCTACCTGCGGCCGAAGCGCGGCATAAACGCGGCGTCGGAACAGCACCATTGAAACGATCGACAACCCGGCGAACACGATCCACTCGGTCCACGCGGGTAGCTCCGGCGCATTGAGCGCGAGCAACCCCGAGAGGATGGCTGCGACACCGAGAAACACGAGGTAGAACTCGGCCTCGACGAAGAACAGCTCGGCGCCGAGCAGCAATGCGCCGATCACGATCCAGGTCCACCACGCCATGTCGAATCTTCCGGTAGGCCACACTGACCGGTGTTATATCCGATGTGACCTACTCAGACCAGCGGCCGGACGCGCCTGAGTTCAGCGGTTGGTCATTGTGCCGCGAGCGACTTCAGTCGTTCGATGCGTTCGTCCGGGGCGCCGAGATAGGCGACGAGCACCGCGATCACCGCCGCGACGTCGAGCGTTCCGGCTGCATGCATCTCTTCGAGATCCGCCCAATCCTTGGTTCTGTTGAAGAACGCCTTGAACACGGCGATGTCCTCGCACGACAGAAAGGGTATCGAACGATCGGCGAACGTTTCCCACCGCGTTCGTTGCGCGGCTTCGTCGTGGAACCGGGTGGTGTTGAGAAACAGGTCGATGGGCGTCTGTTCCCACCACAATCGAACCTGGCCGTCGCGTTGGATGGTCTCGAGATCCTTGCTGTCCCGCACGACGCCGGCGGGGAGGGCTTTGAACAACCGCTCACTGTCATTGGGGCCGACGAACACGTTGACGTCGATGTCGATGGTGCCGCGCGCCCGTTGCGTACACCACGCGAGCGCGAGCGCTCCGCCAAATGCGTGCGGCAGCGAAGCGCGCTCGAGCGCCTTGTGCAACGCGACCATCTTTGCGGGCAGTCCGCTCATGTGTGCGGGAACCGCGGAAACGCCAGCTTCTTCGAATGCCTCGCGGGGAATTGAGCGGCGAGATCGAGCACGGCTTCCAGTTCCTTGCCGCGGTCCAGACCTTCGTGGTGGCGAATTCGACGCGAACGATGGAAATCTACCGCAAAGCCGCATGCGTCGAGGATGCGCATGAATGTCGCCACCGCCGGCGCCTTCCTGCCTTGCTCGTAGGCAAGCAGCGTGGCGTGCGACGTACCGGCACGACGCGCAAGCTCGCGCAACGAGCAATTCGCCTCTGCTCGCGCGTTGCGCAAGGTGAGCGAAATCCGGTCGGTGTATCTGGCAGCGATCGAGTTCACGGAAGCATGGTATCCGATTGGATACCATGCTTCCAGTAGCCGGTTTTACGCCGCCCCTTTGCCGGCATCGACGCGGCGTTTTACGTTCGGGTAATCGCTGCGCGCGGGTGTAACCTCGCCTCGATGCACGTTTTCTCACGGGGAGATCGATGATGGCCAGGGTGTGTGGATTCGCGATGGTTGCGGTTGTGTTCGCGCTTGCCGAATCGGCCGCTGCCGCGGCGGGTGATCTGTGGCAGGTGACTTCGAACATGTCGATGGTCGGCATGCCGGCGGGGATGCCGGCGCAGCTATCCAAGGTGTGCGCGGCGACGACGTGGACGCAACCGCCCGGCGGACTGCGCGGCAACTGCACGCGTTCCGACTTCAGGTTGGAAGGACAGAAAGCCACGTGGACGGAGAAGTGCACCAACCCGCCGATGACAGGGCACGGCGCAATCACGCGGCAGGGCACCGATGCCTTCACCGGATCGATCACGTTCGAATCGCCGCAAGGCAACATGACGATCAACCTCGACGGTCAACGCGTCGGCGACTGCGACAATCCGACGTGATGCGCGCATGACCGAACTTCCGGTGATCGACGTTTCGTCGCTGCTCGACGGCGCCGAGCAGCAGCGAGTCGCCGACGAAATCGGCGCCGCGTGTCGCGATGTAGGCTTCTTCTACGTCGTCGGGCATCGTGTGCCGACGATGCTGAGTGATCGATTGGAGCAACTCAGTCGCGAGTTTTTCGCGCGGCCGCTCGACGAGAAGCAGCGCATCCGCATGGATCTCGGCGGGCGCGCGTGGGGCGGCTATTTTACGGGCGGCGGCGCACAGACGTGGGGTATTACCGATTATAAGGTAGGGCGCTAATTAGGCGCGGAACACGACG
>JANLUG010000803.1:0-3924 GCA_031363335.1 Gammaproteobacteria bacterium | reverse complement strand
CCGCCATGCGGTTCTCGGTGCGCTGAATCTTCGCGTGCAGCAGCAAATCCGCGATGCAGCGCGTGACGGCTTGAATGTCGATATCGGATGGCAGCACCGGGATCAGGATGCGGTCGGCGTCGCGGGTGAATTCGATGTATTGGTGTTTGTTGATGGCGGCCGGCGTGTCGACAATGATCCGCTGGACTTCGTTCGGAATGCGCATCGCGAACGTGCGCGTCATCTTGGCCGGAACGTTGAACGGCGAGACGCCGTGAATGCGCGGCATGCTCTGCGTTCGTTTAGCGAGCCAGCGGGTGCTCGATGCCTGCGCATCGAGATCCTGAAGTGCCGGGAATTGACCGCGAGCGGCATAGAAGGCTGCGAGGTTCGTCGCAATCGTGGTCTTGCCGGAACCGCCTTTCGGGTTCAACACCACGATTTTGAGGGCCACTGACGTCGAACTCTTATGCATTACACGCGAGCAGGACGCTATCGCACCGCCGCGCCTATATGCAACCGTCGGCGGTCCGCAATGCCGACCGCTCCGCTGGCAGGACGAGACGCACCGCAGGGTGCGTGCAGCCTCGACGCGTGGCGGCGGCCGGGACTATGATCCGGGTGTGCGCGGCATGTCGCCCGCACATTGCAACCCACCGGGAGCGAATGCCCTGGTGAAGGAGATTCGAAATGTTCATGTACCACCGTGGGTGGCGTCACGCCTATGCTGCAGCCCGTTGGCAGCACCCTCACTCCGACGACCCCAATGCAGAACCGCGCCATCGCGGTCACCACCATGGTCTCCACTCGATGTTCAGCTGGTCATCCGGTCCAACGTTCGGCATGCGCCGGCCGCTTCGCCATCTGGCGTGGAAGCTGAACCTGAGCGAAGCGCAGATCCGCGATGTGGTGGAAGTGCTCGATCGGTTGAAGACCGCGTACAACCAGGCGCGGCTCGACCAGGACCGTTCGACATCCGATGTCGCGGCGGTGTTTACGGGTGCGGAGTTCGACGCCGAACGCGTCACCGCCGCGCTCGCAAACCGGACGCGGGCGACCGAAGTGTTGAACCTGGATCTGCTCGCGGCCACGCGCCGCATCTTCGAACTGCTGAATGAGGAGCAGCGACGCGAGTTCGCGTATCTGCTGCGCTCGGGCGCGTTTGTGCTATGACTCAGTGACTAACCGGGGGCGGCCGTCGGCCGCCCCAAACTCGTCCTGTTGGGAGCGTCAGAGCTTCTGTATGACGAGGCTGCCGATCGAATAACCGGCGCCGAACGAGCAGATCACACCGCGATCGCCGGACTTCAGGTCTTCATGATGTTGCGCGAATGCAATGATCGAACCGGCCGATGCGGTGTTCGCATAGCGATCGAGCACGATCGGGGCGAGGTCGTTGGACGGATCATCGCCGAGCAATTTGCGCGTGATCAGCTGGTTCATGTTCAGATTGGCCTGATGTAACCACCAGCGCCGGATGTCGCTCACGCTGAGTCCCACCGCTGCGACCTGCGCTTCGAGATGCGCCGCGGCCATCGGGCAGACTTCCTTGAATACCTTGCGGCCGTTCTGATGGAACAGCCGATCGGCATCGTATGGGTCGCCGCCTTCTGCGCGGCCGACGTAACCGAAGTTAGAGCGGATGTTGTTCGAATACTGCGTGACGGCCTTGGTGCCGAGGATTCTGTACGCGTGCTTGGCCGTGCAGGTCGACTCGTTTTCGAGCACCACGGCGGTGGCGACGTCGCCGAAGATGAAATGGCTGTCGCGATCGCAGTAGTTCACTTGCGGCGACGTCAGTTCCGGATTGATCACGAGCACGCCGCGCGCACTGCCGGCCGCGAGTGCATCGTGCGCGCGCTGCAACGCGAACGTGGCGGCCGAACACGCGACGAGCATGTCGAATCCGAAGCCGGTGATGCCGAGCGCGCCTTGCACTTCGATCGCGATCGCCGGGTACGAACGTTCCGTGTAAGCGCACGACACGATCACCATGTCGATGTCGGCCGCGGTCTTGCCGGCAGCCGCGAGTGCTTTGCGCGCGGCGTTCAACGACATCTCGGCTTGATGCGAGAGCTCGTCCTCGCCGCGGCGCGCGATGCGCGGGCGCATACAATCGGGATCGAGAATGCCGTCTTTCACATAGGCGAAGCGGCTCTTGATGCCCGACGCCTTCTCGATGAACTCCGCGCTCGAATGCGGCTTCGCCTCGACGCTGCCGCGGGCAATCTCCGAATCGTGTGCCGCGTTGAACTTGTCGGCGTAGAGGTTGTAGCTCGCGACGAGTTCGTCGTTGCTGATCGAATGCGCAGGCGTCCACTCGCCGACGCCGCTGATGACTATCGCCATGTCTTTCACCTAAGCGTCTTGCCCCTAAAGCGTGATGTCCCTAAAGCGTGATGCCGAAGCGTGCGTGGTACCAGCTGTTGTATTCCGTATCGCTCACATCGCCGCCCATGCGAACCCACTCCTCGTCGCTGATCTGCGGCCGGCCTTTCGCAAGCCCGTGTGCATCTGCGCCGACCGGCCAGCGCAGGCGATAGTCGGGCGTGGTGATGGCTTCGAAAATGGCCTTGGCAACTTCATCCGGCTGCGCCGCTGCGCGGAAGCCGGCCGCGAACAGTTTGCCGTTGCGCCGCATGATCGGTTGATACGGCGATGTCTTGTCGTACCGCGTCGTCTCCGTCGAGTTCTCGAAGATGCTGGTCATGATCACACCGGGTTCGACGTTCACTACCCGGACGTTGAAGCGGAACATCTCATGGGCCAGCGCCTCGCCGAGACATTCGAGCGCCCATTTCGATGCCGAATACGCCACCTGGTTCGGTGTGGCGACGAGCCCGGCGATCGAGGTGATGTTCACGATCGCACCGCTCTTGCGTTCGCGCATGGTGGGCAGCACCGCCTGGATGCAACGCACCGCGCCGAAGTAGTTCGTCTCGAACATCTGCCGGTGCTCGGCCTCGGGCGTGAGTTCGAGCGGTGAAGCGCCGCCGATGCCTGCGTTGTTGATCAACACATCTACCGACCCGATCTTTGCAAACGCGCGATCGCAGGAATCTTGCGAGGTGACGTCGAGTTCGATCACTTCAACCGGCAATCGATCTTTGGCGGCGGCATCGCGCAACGGTTGTGCCTTGCCGAGATTGCGCATGCCGGCGAACACGCGGTAGCCGTTTGCCGCGAGATGCAGGCTGGTTGCGAACCCGATGCCGGTGCTCGTTCCGGTGACGACGGCGATTTTCATCGATGCATGCCCGAGTGCGTTTGGTTCGCGACGATGCCGCGTTCATGAGTCATCCGCAAGCCGATGGCTGCGATGTACTTTCATCGAATGAACGATATATTACGGTGGCTTGCGGACGGAACGATGATTAATGGACGAATCGACTGTCGATACGCGAGAGCAGCAGGACACGCGTTCGGGAGATGACCGCAGGATGCCGGCGGAACGGCGTCGCGGAAATCACCGGTTGCTCGAGCTACATGCACGTCGGGACGGTGAAGAGATCGACCGACGGCAACGCCAACGGCGCAGCAAAGAAGGCGCTTCCTGGCTGAGCTTTCTCTGGCGCTGGGCGAAGAACTAAAACTGCGTCAACCGGGTGGATGAGGCCAGAAGGCGCTTCGGCTGAGTCTCGGTTGGTTCGACAGCACCCTGCAGCGGCGATCCGTTGCGAGGCAGTGTTGTCTCAACGGTCATGGAGTAACTCATGCGGTCGATGTTGATGTTGCTCGCGGGCTTCACGAGCCTTTCGATGGGCCTCGCCGCATCGGCTGCCGATGTGGCGGCCGGAAAGCCCGCGTTCTCGGTTTGTTCGGCGTGTCATGGTCCAGACGGCGGCGGCAACCAGTCGATGAATGCGCCGCGTATCGCGGGCCAATACGATTGGTATGGGAAGCGGCAGCTGCTCGCGTTCAAGGACGACACGCGGGGCACCGCGC
>JANLUG010000935.1:0-3038 GCA_031363335.1 Gammaproteobacteria bacterium | reverse complement strand
TGCAATTTGCGGGTGGCGTTTGATATCCATCTTCCAGCCGGAAGATGGATTTTCATAATCGATCACACCGGACGCGGAATTCCGGCCTCGATGTCAGTGTGCCGGGGGCGCAGCTGCTTGGTCGGCCAGCGCCTTGTCCTGAGCCTGCTTGAGTGCCTGAACGTAGAGCGCATCGAAATTCACCGGCGCCAGCATCAAGGGTGGGAAGCCGCCTTTGACGACGAGCGTGTCGATCGTCTCGCGGATGTACGGGAACAGAATGCCGGGGCAATGGGTCGCCAGAACTCTTCGCAACTGATCCTCGGGGAGTCCGCGGATCCGAAATACGCCGCCCTGCTGCACCTCGATGATCATCTGCGTATGTCCCGCGGGGGATTTCGCATTCACGGTGACGGTGAGGACCACTTCGAAACGTTCGTCGGCGAGTCCATTGGTGCGCGCGTTGATGTCGAGTTGCAGCTGCGGCTGCCACGGCTCGCGGAACACCTCGGGCGCGCGCGGCGACTCGAACGACAGGTCGCGGATATAGATCCGTTCCAGCGCGAATTCGGGAGCCGGTGCTGGCGTAGACATCTAGCCCTTCACGACCGGCAGGTTCTGATTGCGCCACTCGGTCATGCCGCCGGACAGGCGCGAGACCGATCCAAAGCCGGCTTTGCGCAACATCGTGCCCGCGGTGCCCGCGTGCTGACCCATCTTGCAGACGATCGTCACGGGCTTCTCTTTGTACTTTTCGAGTTCCGCCAAGCGGCTTTCGAGCGATGTATGCGGCACGTTGACGGCATCGACGATGTGGCCGGCCGCGAACTCTTTCGAGTCGCGCACGTCGAGCACAACGGCGCCTTCTTTGTTGACCAGATTGACGAGTTCCTGCGGGCTCACCCCTCGCCCGCCTCGTTGGGTCTCGTTGCGGATGAACAGCGTGAGCAACACCGCAAAAATACCGACGAGAATTGGATGATTTCCAACGAATTCAAAGAGCTGGGACATCGAGAACCTGGGGGTGGTATATCCGAGAGAGGGCGCATTATACACAGCTACGGTATTCCCAGATGGCCAAACTGATTAGAATGCGCGCTCCCTGCATGCACCCCACGTGAAGAGGTTTTCCCGCCAATGACAGACACGCCGCGTCGCACCGGTCTGCTCATCGTGCTGGACGGATTCGGCTACAGCGCAACTACCGAAGGCAATGCAATCGCCGCCGCGCACAGTCCGACATGGGATGCACTGTGGTCCGGCGCACCGCACACCCTCATCTCCGGCTCGGGTCAGGATGTCGGCCTGCCGTCGGGCCAGATGGGCAACTCCGAAGTCGGCCATATGAACCTCGGCGCCGGCCGTGTCGTCTATCAGGACCTGACCCGGATCAGCCTCGCGATCGAGACGGGCGAGTTCGCCGCGAATCCGGTGCTCAACCGCGCCATCGACGCAGCGCTGGGCGGCGCGGCGCTGCACATATTCGGGCTGCTGTCCCCGGGCGGTGTGCACAGCCAGGAAGACCACATTTTTGCGCTGATCGCCCACGCGGCGGCGCGCGGCGCAAAGCGCATCTACCTGCATGCATTTCTCGATGGCCGCGATACGCCGCCGAAGAGCGCGGCTGCCTCGCTTGCCCGCGCCGATGCAGAATTCGCGAAGCACGGCGTAGGCCAGACGGCGTCGATCGTCGGGCGCTACTTCGCGATGGACCGCGATCAGCGCTGGGATCGCGTCGAACGCGCCTACAACCTGCTCGTGCGCGGCGAAGCGCCGTTTCACGGAGAAAACGCCGTAGCTGCGTTGGAAGCGGCGTATCAACGCGGCGAGAGCGACGAGTTCGTACAGCCGACGGCGATCCATTCGGCAGACGCGCTGCCGATTCGTGTAGTCGACGGCGACGCGATCGTATTCATGAATTTCCGCGCCGATCGAGCGCGCGAGCTGTGTCGCGCGCTGATCGAGAACGATTTCCAGGGATTCCCGCGGCGCACCCGAGTACATCCGTCAGAGTTCGTCACGCTGACACGCTATGCAGACGACATCGAACTGCCCTGCGCATTCGAGCCCGACAACCTATCGAATACGTTCGGCGAATACCTGGAGAAGCTGAACCGCACGCAACTGCGTATCGCCGAAACCGAGAAGTACGCACACGTGACGTTCTTCTTCAGCGGCGGACGCGAAGTCCCCTACACCGGCGAAGATCGCATTCTGATTCCGTCGCCTAAGGTCGCCACTTACGACCTGCAACCGGAGATGAGTGCTCGCGAAGTGACCGACAGGCTCATTGAGGCGATCCGTTCACGCCACTACGACGCAATCATCTGCAACTTCGCAAATGCCGACATGGTCGGACATACCGGCATTTTCGATGCGGCGGTAAAAGCAGTGGAAACGCTGGATGAATGCCTCGGTCGCATCGTTGCGGCAATTCGCGACGTCGACGGCGACTGCCTGATCACCGCCGACCACGGCAACGTCGAACAGATGTCGGACTCGACGACGGGCCAGGCGCACACCGCACACACGTGCGAGCCGGTGCCGCTGGTTTATGTCGGCGCGCGCAAGCTGCGCTTTCGCGACGGCGGAACGCTCGCCGATGTTGCCCCGACGCTGCTGACGCTGATGCAACTGCCGGTGCCGAAGGAGATGACCGGACGATCGCTGATCGATCAGTCAGAGCCCGCGCGTCGCACCGCGTAGTCAACAGACGCGTAGTCCAACAGATATGCAATGGCGCCGGTTGCTCGCTTGGCTCGCATCGGCGTGGATCGCATTCGCACCGATCGCAACGCACGCGGCCGAAGACATCTCGAAGGCGCGCCGCGACGTAGACGGCATCACGAAGCGCCTGAACGATCTCGATGCATGGTTCTCCGACGCAACGCGCCGCCAACGCGACCTGCAGAAGGAACTACGCTCCACCGATCAATCGATTGCCGGCACCAGCGGCGACATCCGTCAGATCGAAGACCAGCTGAAGCGAATCGACAAGGAGCTCACCGGGCTGGCCGTACAGATGAAGCAGCTGAACGAGCAGCGCGACGAACAGGCAA
>JANLUG010000799.1:0-3912 GCA_031363335.1 Gammaproteobacteria bacterium | reverse complement strand
GTACGTCGTGTCGCTCTGTTTCAGTTTGATGTCGCCGGGCAACACGTTCGGATTGGCGTGCGCCATATCGATGAGCGCGCGACGCTGCTCGGCGTAGGGGGCGGAGATCAACTCCACAATCGGCGCGTCGTACGACGCCGGGTCGGCGTAGAACTTCGCCAGGTCTTCGAAGGCCAGGCGCTTCGCCTCGACCATCACGTGCAGCGCGTCGGCGGAACCGCGACCCATCTTCTTCAGATCGAAACCCTCGAGCATCTTCAGCATCTGCAGCGCCGCCACACCCTGCGTGTTCGGCGGCAGCTCGTACACGTCGTAGCCGCGATAACTCACGCCCACCGGATCGACCCAATTGCCCGCGTGGGCCGCGAAGTCCGCATAGCGCAGATCGCCGCCGATACGTTTGAAGTAGCTGTCGATGGTCTTCGCGATCGCGCCCTTGTAGTACGCATCGCGGCCGCCTTTCGCCAGAAGGTCATAGGTCCGCGCGAGGTCCGGGTTGGTGAAGATCTGCCCTTGAAGCGGCGCCTTCCCGTCGATCAGATACGTGTGCTTGGCGTTGTCGATTTCCTCGATCATCTCCGCGCGTTTCTCGAACCCCGTGAAGTTGTTCTGCCAGTAATCGGCGATGAGTTGGGTGACCGGAAACCCTTCACGCGCATATTGCGTAGCGGGCGCAAGCAGCTGATCCATTGGCAATTTGCCGAACCGATCGTGCAGCGCGAACCAGCCGTCGACCGCCCCGGGCACCGTTACCGGCAGCGACCCCACCGGCGGGATCGCCGTGCGGTCGCCGAGTTTTGCCTTCAGGTCTGCGAGGCTGCGGAGCATCGGCGAACGGCCGGAGCCGTTGTAGCCGTAGAGCGTCTTTGTCTTCGGATCCCACACGATGGCAAAGAGATCGCCGCCGATGCCGCAGCTGACCGGCTCCATCAAACCGAGCGCGGCGTTTCGCCGCGATCGCCGCATCCATCGCGCTGCCGCCTCTTTTCAGAATGTCGACCGCGATCATAGTGGCGAGCGGTTGGGCCGTGGCCGCCATGCCGTGTTGCGCAAGCACCGGCGCGCGCGTCGCGAAACCGACGCCGATGTAGCGGTCGCCGCCGCCGGGCGCGGCCGTTGGCGCATCGTCGGCCAGCGCCGCGCCCACACTCAAAGTGAGTCCTGCGATCACTGCGACGAAGCGCATTTCGTTCTCCTTCGTTACTGTGGCTGCCATGAAGCTTCGGCGTATCGCCACTGCACGCACAACGGCAGATCGCGACTCGAAAATCCGACGCTCAAGCGATAGACACAGTCTTCGAGTCGCCAGTCGCCGATGTCTGCGTCGAAATAACGCAATTCGTCATCGGCAACGTCCAGTTCGAGCACGGCCGCTTCGTGCGGATCGAGCTGGACACGACCGAACCCCTTCAACTCGTTCTTTGCGCGCAGTACACGCGACTCATCGCAACCGACGTAGAGCTGCACCACGGTGGCACCGGCACGTGCGCCGGTATTCTCAACGCGAACGCTGATGCAGAACGACGTACCGACACGGCGAACGTCGAGTTCCGACATCACAAACGTCGTGTAGCTCGAGCCGAAGCCGAACGGGAACGCCGGTTCGTGGCCGTGATGGTCGAGATAGCGGTAACCGTGCAGCAGGTCGTGTTCGACCGACAGCGCGGCAACGCCCCACGGCATCAGCTGATCCATCGACCGCGGAAACGAAACCGGCAAACGCCCCGAGGGATTCACTTCGCCGAACAGCACATTCGCAATGGCGTGACCGCCTTCGCGACCGGGATACCACGCCATCAGCAGCGCATCGACAGAGTCGATCCAATCGTCCACGAGAATCGCGCTACCACCTTCCAGCACGACCACCGTTTTCGCAGAGGCGCGCGCCGCGCGCTGGATCAGATCGCGCTCTCGTGCGGGCAACGCGAGATCGGCACGATCGCCGCCGCGGGCGAGGTCGGTGCCCTCCGCCTGCTGCTGTGCAACGGGAATGAACTCGCCTTCGTCTTCGTAGGTGAGACCGGCGACGACGATGGTCACGTCGTAGTCACTCAGCGCGCTTAAGTCGGCGTTCGACGGAAAGTGCACCAGCGTGGTCTGTTCGCCGAGTGCGCGCAGACCGGCGAGCGGCGTGGTAACGGCTGACGACGTTACGAAGCTGCTGCCGCGATCGCCGAGATTCACGACATCGGCCAAGTCGCCGACGACGGCGATGCGCAGACCCGACTGATTATCGAGCGGCAGCAGACCGCCCGCATTCTTCAGCAGCACGATCGACTGTTCCGCCACACGGCGCGCAAGGTCCACGTGCGCATCGCACTCGACGACGTTCGCATCGGGCGGACGTTGCTCTGCGAGCCGCCACGCGATCTTCTGATAGACAGCGTTACGCGTGTTGCGGTGGATCACGGCCTGCCGAGAAACCAGTCGGACTCGACAAAGCCTTTGAAGCCCCATAGCTCGCGCAGAATGTGTGTGAGCAGCCCGGCGTGTTCGCCGCAATACACGCCGTTCACTTTGTTGTATGCGCTCATCACCGATGCAGCTGCGGCTTCCACCACGCACCGTTTGAAGTGCGGCAGATACAGCTCGTGCAGCGCGCGCGCTCCGACGTCGGCGCTCATCTCGAAGCGTGTGTTCTCCAGATTGTTGAGCGCGAAGTGCTTCGGGCTCGTCAACACGTGGTTCTGCGCGCCGCTGATGAAGGCGACCGCCATGGCGCCCATGTGATGCGGATCTTCCGAATAGGTCTCCTGCGCCCTGCCCCAACCGGGATGGCGCAGCAGATTGATCGTCGGTGCGAGCAGCACGTTGCCGCCCTTGGCGGCCACTTCGAGCCCGATCGCGAAACCGACGCGCCGTTCGAGTTCGACATCGAATGTGGCGGCCCGCGCGATCGCAACCGGGAACGCGGTCGCGTTGCCCGCGCGTGCACCGCGCGGACCATCGACCATCCGGTACGGCGGCAGGTCGAGCGAATCGTCGCCCCCTGCGTAATACAAACCGTCGAGCGGACGCGGCGAGCTGCCGCGCAACTCGCTCAGCTTTTGCGCCAGCGTCATCCGCTCGAGCAACGCATCCACTTCGATGGCTACCCGTGCGTGGTCGATGTCGAGTCCTTTGTTGCCGCGATGGATCGCGGCGGCGTCGAAAGCCAGGATACGTTTCATATCGCGCGCTTCTTCAGGTGGAGCCGCCACAAGAGACGGCGCTTGGAGGAGACGGCATTTTAGCCGCGGCCGTCCACAACCTGCATCGATCAATCGGCCGGAACGTCCCGCTGCGTCAGCGTGCTATCGTTTGCCATCCATCCGGAGCCTTCGAATGCGACCGTGGACGATCGATGCCGACGATATTCAGATCGCCGACGATTTCGACGCTGAGCTTCTGCACAAAACCGTTTGGATCGAGAACTTTCTCGATGCGAGCCGCGACGACAAGTTCATCGTCGTCGGCACCAAAGGATTCGGAAAAACTCTCCTGCTCAAGGCAAAGCGCATCCGCTGCCAGGAGCTCGGCTACCTGTGTCTGCCGCACGACGCGCTGCTCGACAAGCCGGTCGGCAACAAGATCTTCAGCCGCGAGTTGCTCGGTATCTACGAGGCCGACATCGAACCGTGGAACCGGATCTGGCTGACCTCGATTGCGTGCGCAGTGCTGAAAAACGCCGGCCTTCCCGAAGTTCTGGACGTATCGCCGCGCTTCACGCGTTTGTTGCGCAACTCCCAGCTGCGCAGCGTGTTCGACCATTTCGTCGTGCTGCTCGACTACGCCCCGCGCGATGTGCACCGTTGCGCGCAAGAGACGAACACCGTCCTGATCCCGCTGCTGCGCGCCCTCAAGCGTCCGGTCGCGTTGTTCATCGACAGCGTCGACGAGTACTTCAACAAGCACATCCACACGCCGGCGTGG
>JANLUG010000782.1:0-6484 GCA_031363335.1 Gammaproteobacteria bacterium | reverse complement strand
CTCCGCCCACTTCTTTTCCATCTCGGCGCGTTGTTCAGGCGTCTTGCTCGCGAGCACCGACGGCGGCGGCTCACCCTGCAGCGAGTAGCTGTAGGTCACTTCCCACAGGCCGGGTTCGATGTGCAACGCTTCGGCCGCGGCAGCCATCGACACACCGCACAGTATCGCCATCGCACCGGCCTTGAATTCGAGATGCATCGAGTGTCGTCTCCCGTAGTATTCGTCGCGTGGTCGACTGCACGCGCACCGCTACTGTATCCCGCTCGCCGAACCGCGCAATCGCGGCAACGGTGATCTTCGCATGAAGGCGCGAATCGCCGTTGCCACGCTCGCCTTATCGGTGGTCGCGCGAACGTGGGGCGCCGAACCCGCCGAATCGGTGACACATGCGCTCGAGCAGATCGAAGCAAAGCGCTACGGGCTCGCGCGCACCTATCTCGACGCGGTGGTGGTCGATGCGCGCTTGAGCGGCGTGCAACGGGCCCGCGCCTACTATTACCGCGGCTACGCATTCCTCGCCGACGGTCTGTACACATCGGCCGCGCAGGATTATTCGCGCGCGCTCGAACTCGATCCGGGCAACTCGACAGTGCTTGGTGAGCTCGGTCGCCTTTACGCGAACGGCGACGGCGTGGCCAAGAATCCGTCTACGGCATTCAAGCTGTTTCAGAAGGCGGCGCGCGGCGGCAACGATGCTGCGCGTCTTTACGTCGGCTACGCATTGTTGACCGGCATCGGTACCGCTGCCGACGTCCGCAAGGCGCGCTACTGGCTGCGCGAAGCAGCCAATGCGGGACACGTCGACGCGCTGGTGCAGCTCGCGCGCAGCTACCGCGCACCGTTTGCCGATCCGCCGGATCTCGAAAAGGCACTCGCGTTGTACCAGCAGGCCATCGAGAAAGGCTCTGTGGAAGCGCTCACCGCGCTCGGTTACGTCTATCTCGGCGGCGAGACGGGCGCATCCGACCCGGCGCGCGCGACCGGGTATTTCCGTCAGGCCGCACAGCGTGACTCGCCGGCGGCACAGACGGCGCTGGGCTTCATGAGTATTGCCGAACATCGCTACGCGGAGTCGCGACAGTGGTTCGAGCGCGCCGCGGCTGTTCAGCATCCCGAGGCGTTTACCGGTCTCGGCCGTCTGTACGAGGACGGTCTCGGAGTGACTGCCAGCCGCGCGCGAGCGATCGACAACTACACGAAAGGTGCGGCGCTCGGCGACGTTCAGTCGCAGCTGCGTCTTGCGGCATTGAATCTCGAACTGCCGTTGACCGAGGCGAACACGGAATCAGCGCTGCGCTGGCTTCGCCTGGCGGCCGATCAGGATCATCCGCAAGCGCACAACGGACTCGCATGGATACTGGCAACCTCACGGTTCGACCGATTGCGCAATGGCGCGACCGCCCTCGTTGAAGCGAACCGCGCGACCGCCGTTGCTCGATCGGCGAGCACGCTGGATACGCTGGCCGCTGCCTACGCCGAAACCGGCGACCTCGACAACGCCGTGGCTACGCAGCGCGATGCGCTGGCGGCGCTCGATGCGGACGAACGCGCGCTGCGCGACGCATTCGAACGGCATCTGGATAGCTATCTGAAACAGCAGCCGTGGCGGGAATGATGCGGGGCCGGATTGGCCGCGCATCGCAATCCCCCATCTGACTCTCCCATCGCAAAATCTCCCATCTCGCAAACTTGGCCCGCTGGTGCCTTTCTGGTACAACACCTGCGTTTTTTCTCCAGGCAGTACGCATGACTACCGACCGCCGACACATCGACCTCGTGTTGCGCGTTTTCAAAGAGCTCGTCTCCGCCGGTGCCGATGGCGTCTCGCCCGGCGCGGTGAACACGCGCCTGCGCGAACTCGGCGAGCCGATGGGCACGTGGGAGGTGCGCGGTGCGTTCACCTCGCTCGAGACCGACGGCGCCATCGTCATCGACGAGCAGAGCGGCGCCTGGCATCTCCTCGAAGACCGTACCAATACGAAGAAACGGCGCGGCACGGCCTGAGCCTCCACGCGCGCCGTCATGGCCGCCGCGCCTGAACCCGTTCTGACCTGGGATTGGCCGCACCGGTTGTGGCATTGGTGCTTCGCGGTCTGCATCGGTGTATCGCTCTACACCGGACTCAACGGCGATGTCGAACTCATGGACGTGCACGTCGCGAGCGGCGTCAGCGTTCTCGGACTACTGCTGTTCCGGGTGGGCTGGGCCTTGTGGGGAGGCCGCTACGTTCGACTGAACCAGTATCGGACATCGGTCGTCGCAACGTGGCGACACTTCCGGGGTCATCCGCGCCGCGACGCGCCGCACTCCGCGCCAGGCGCCGCGATGGCGCTCGCGATGTTCGGCGCCGTGCTGATCCAGGCGCTATCGGGCTTGTTCTCGAGCGACGACATCATGACCGACGGACCGTATGCGCGACTGTTGAGCAGTGACGGTGTGGACGTCGCAACGGCCATTCACACCCGCACATTCTGGGTTGTGCTGGGCCTGGTCACCGTGCACCTGATCGCGGTCGGCTGGTACGCCGCGCGCCGCGATCCGATCGCGCTATCGATGCTGCACGGCCGTCAGACGACGACGCTCGCCGCAATCGCACAACATCATTGGGCGCGCGCGACCGCAACGACCCTTGGCGCCGTGGCCATCGTGTGGCTCGCGGCGCGCTGGATTTGATCGGGTCGGGCTAGATCATTCCTTCTTGAAGGTGTCGTGACAGCCCTTGCACGACTTGCCGAGCGCGCCGAGCGCGGCCCCGTACTTCGACATATCGCCGCTCTTCACGACGGCGTCGAGATCATCGGCAGCCGTCTGGAACGCCGTCAGCCTTTCCTTGAACGCGGCCGGGTCTTCCCAGATCTTCGGCAAAGCATCGGTATCGCCGTCCTTCGAATCCGCGCCAAACAGGTCCGGCGCAATGTGCGAAAGACCCGCCAGACTCGCCACATGCACCGGGATGTGGTCCTTGTGATCGACCTGCCCCTTGGCGATCTGGCCGAGCGCCTGCATGTGACCACCGACCGCGTCCATGGTGTGTTTGCGGTAATCGATCGCGTTCTGGTCAGCCGCGGCCGACAGCGCGAACACCGCCGTGATGAGTCCAATCAATACCCGCATGGTGTCTCCGTCTTATTGAGTGCGAGTGGGCAGCTTACGGAAACCGCGTCAGGAAAAGAAATCCAAATCACTTTATTCATTTGTATCAATTAGATATATTGCTCACCTCCCAGCAGTATTAAGAATTACACGGAAGTGATTGATCGTTCAGAAAGCCAGCTCATCAGCCAGGATCGAGTCAACCGTCATCGTCGCGAACGCGCGACACCGCCCCAGGCACGGCTGCCTCAGCAGGCGCCGCGCAAATTGACCGCGCCCTCCGCGGCCCTCGTCGCAGATCAGTAGATCTCGTCCGGCTTCAGGGCGAAGCGGCGAATCAATTCGGATCTGACCCGGTCGAAGCCTTCGGCGTCGCTGCGGTGCAGCGCGTCGAGATCCTGTTTCACATCGGCGCCGAGGCCCTGCTGGATGACGACCTCGATGCGTCGATTCTTAAGGCGCCCCTCTGGTGTACTGTTAGGAACCAACGGTCGCGAATCGGCATAGCCGGCCACGGTGAAGCGTTGCTGATCCAGAGCGCCGTTCTCGAACAGACCATGCGCAACGCTGATCGCGCGCGAGCTCGACAGTTCGAGGTTCGAGCGGAATGTCGACGTCGAAATCGGCACGTCGTCGGTGTGACCCTCCACCGCGATCTGCCCCTTCGTATCCTTCAACACGCCTCGAATGATCTTCAGCACCGGCTTGAACTCGTTCGTCAGCGATGCCGAGCCCGACGGAAAGCTGCCATGCTCCTTCACGCGCAGCACGATCCTGCGACCGTTCGTTTCGACCTCCAGAACGCCTGCCGCGATTTCTTTCGAAAGCGCGGTTGCCAACGCGATGGCGTCATGTTCGGTCTGCCCGACGAGAGTGGCGACTTTGTCGATGATTGCCTGTTCCGCCGCTCGGTTGCGATCCGCTTCCTCGGATTTGCTCTCGGTCGGCGCGACGCACGCGGCAGCATTCGGCTCGGCTTGTATCGGCTGTGGCTGACTCTGAATGAATTGCCCCTCGATACTCCCGTTAGCCGCTGAGGAACCGTCGAAATTCATCTGGGATCCGACACCGAAAGCGCTGCGCATCGATTCGGCAACGCGTTTGTACTTCTCCACGTCCATCGACGAAAACGACAGCAGCAATACGAAGAAGCACATCAACAGCGCCATCAGGTCGGCAAACGTCACGATCCATCCGGGCGCGCGCTCATCGCTGTCTGGCTTCGTGTCGATGAAATCTTCGATCGGCACCGACTACGCCGCGCTGTCGCGTTTCGATTCCGGCAGATACGCACTCAACATCGAGCGGACCACGCGCGGATTCTGACCGGCCTGAATGGCGAGCAGCGCGTCGATGATCATCGACTTGACGCGCCCTTCCTCCACGCGCCGTAGCGTCAGTTTGTCGGCGATCGGCAGCGCAACCATGTTGGCGAGCACGGCGCCGTAGAGCGTCGTCAGCAGTGCAACGCCCATCGCCGGACCGATCCGCTTCGGATCGTCCATGTTGCCGAGCATCGCGACCAATCCGACGAGCGTACCGATCATTCCCATTGCGGGACTGACTTCCCCGAGCGCCTTGAAGATCTTCGCGCCCCATTCGTGGCGCTCGATCGTCTGCCGCAACTCCTTCGACAGCAACGCGCGCACCGTGTCGATGTCGTGGCCGTCGACGAGCAGTTGCACGCCTTTGCCGAGAAATTCATTGGAGAACTTGCGACCCTCCAGCGACAGCAGTCCGCCCTTGCGCGCGGCATCGGCGATCTGCACCACTTCGTCGATCAGTTCCTGCGGTTTGATCTGGTCAAAACTGAATGCCTTCAGCGCGACACGAATCGCGCCGAGAAACTGGCCGAAACTGAATTTGATCAGCACGACGAAGATCGAACCGACGAATACGATCAGCACCGACGGCACGTCGAAGTACATGCCGATGGAACCGCCCATGAGCATCGCCGTCAGCACGATTCCAAGCGCGCCGACCAGGCCCAACAGCGTTGCGAGATCCATCCGTGACGCGCCCTTTCATCGACCGAGACGTGGCCTTTGAAGTCTAGACACGATTTGCCAAATCACTCGTCGGCCCCGTCGTTGACCGGGGCCGACGACCACGGTTAACGTCGCGCCATGGCACAGGAATCCACAAAACAGCCGACGTTGAATTTCGAAGCGGCGCTCGAGGAGCTCGAGCAGCTGGTCGAACGCATGGAAACGGGCGAATTGACGCTCGAAGAATCGCTAAAGGCCTTCGAACGCGGCGTCGTGCTGACGCGCGACTGTCAGAAGGCGTTGAAAGACGCGGAGTTGCGCGTGCAAGCGTTGACGGAAACTGACGAGGGACTCGCGCTCGAGGACGTCGACGCCGACGAATTCGAGCACGACGATGACGTCTGAATCCGACCCTCTGGAACACTACCTCGCGCTGATCGAGACCGATCTCGCCGCACGCCTGCCGCAGCACAGTGAACTCGCGCCGCAGCTGGTGGACGCGATGCGATACGCAACCCTCGGCGGCGGCAAGCGCATTCGGCCGCTGCTGACGTGCGCGACCGCTGCAAGTCTCGGCGTGGATCCGCGCCACGCCCTCGCGCCCGCCTGCGCCGTAGAGTTCATCCACGCCTATTCGCTGATCCACGACGACCTGCCGTCGATGGACGATGACGACCTGCGTCGCGGCCGGCCGACCGTGCATGTCGCATTCGGCGAAGCGATCGCGATTCTTGCCGGCGACGCGCTGCAGGCGCTCGCATTCGAGACCGTGGGACACGCCGATTCGCTGCCGATCGACGCCCGCCTTTCAATGGTCGAGTTGCTCGCACATGCAGCCGGGTGGCACGGCATGGTCGGCGGGCAAGCGTTCGACATGGCGGCGACTGGCCGTGTGCTGTCGATCGACGCACTCGAAGCGATGCACCGCGCCAAGACCGGCGCGCTGCTGACGACCGCGGTGGAACTCGGCGCGATCGCGGCGGAAACGGATGCGGCAACGCGCGCGGCCTTGCGCGAGTTCGGTGCTGCGGTCGGACTCGCCTTTCAGGTGGTGGACGACCTGCTCGATGTCACCGAAGCAACCGAACACATCGGCAAACGCGCGGGCGCCGATGTAGCGGCGGGCAAAAACACGTTTCCGGGACTGTTGGGCGTAAGCGCCACGCGCGAACGCGCGGCTGGACTGTATCGGGCGGCGGTCGACGCGTTGCATCGCGCCGGAATCGAATCGGGGCCGCTGCACGCAATCGCACGAAAGATCGTCGAACGCACGCGCTAGTGGGGTTCGACTTCGATTGGGGTCGTGGGAGTACGACTTCGTTAGGTGTCGAGCGGCGGCGGGTCGGTGCGGCGGACACGCTCGAGCCATCCCTGGGCGCTCCGAACGGCGCCATCCATGGCGC
>JANLUG010000781.1:0-3237 GCA_031363335.1 Gammaproteobacteria bacterium | reverse complement strand
TCATTTCGACCGCTGCAGCGGAGGCGCGGTCCACTTGCCCGGGCGACTCGTTCTGAATGATCAGCGTCACGCCACCGTCGGCATCCTGCTTCAGCTGCGGCAGCATCGGCGCCTCGGCAGGGCCGACACTCGCCTGCGCCGTCGCCGCGATGAAGTGCAGCGATGCAACCAGCGCGATCGCGCACGCGACCACTTTCGGTGCTGTCATCATCATGTTTGGGGTCCTTTGTCGGGTCGTCTATTCTGCCGCGGCTACCGATAGCGTGATACGCCCCTTCTACGTAACGAGGTGACTCCCATGCAGCGTCTACTCCCATTGGCCGAACAAGCTGCCCGTTTGTTGAAGGCGCGCGGCGAGACCGTCGCCGTGGCCGAGTCATCCACCGCCGGATTGATCTGCGCGGCACTCGTCGCAGTGCCGGGCGCATCCGCGTATTTCGGCGGCGGCGGCGTCATCTATACCGCCGCGGCACAACGCGGCCTGCTGCAGATTCCACGCGAACAGATGCAGGGCATCCGCGCCTCCACCGAACCTTATGCGCAACTCGGCGCACGGACGATCCGTGCGCGGCTTGCGACCACTTGGGGTATTGCCGAGACCGGCGCGACCGGACCGAGCGGCAATCCGTACGGCGACGCCGCCGGCCACAGTTGTATCGCCGTCAGCGGTCCGGTGGAACGCTCGATCACGCTCGAAACCGGACGCGCCAATCGCGTCGACAACATGTGGGCGTTTTCCGAGGCCGCGCTGCAGCTATTCGTCGACTGCCTGAGCCGGGCGGACACGTGACGTGAGGCGCCGGAATCCGGCATATTGACCGATCAAATTCATCCGACCGCCATGCTCCAGACGTTCCTCGCCGAACTGAAACGCCGCAAAGTGCTGCGCGTAGTAGGTGCCTATGCCGTCGTGGCATGGGGCGTGTTGCAGGTCATCGACAAACTGTTCCCGGCGCTGACGCTGCCGCAGTGGACGATCACGTTCGTCGCCGTGCTGCTGCTGATCGGCCTGCCGATCACGGCGATCATCACATGGGCGTTCGAGATCACACCCGACGGGATCCGGCGAACGGAGCCCGATGCCGGCGCCGGCGGCGTGCGCGGCAGCTGGATCGAGACCGCATTGCTCGTGGCCATCGTCGTAGCGGTCGGCATCTCGTTCGCGCAACTCAGGCAACGCGTTGCAACACCGGACGCACCTGTCCCGGCGTCTGCCGGCGCCGAGTCTCACGACACGGTTTCGACAACGGCCGATTCGATCGCGGTGCTGCCGTTTACGAGTTTCAGCGAAGATGCCGACAGCAACTATTTCGCTGACGGCCTCACTGAGGAGCTGATCAACGAACTCGCGCACATCCCCGGACTGAAGGTGTCGGGGCGTACGTCGTCGTTCTACTTCAAGAATCGCAACGAGGACTTGCGCGAGATCGGCCGCACGCTCGGTGTCGCGCAGGTGCTGGAAGGCAGCGTGCGTCGCGCCGGCGAAAAGTTGCGCATCACGGTGCAGCTGATCTCGACGGCCGACGGCTTCCACTTGTGGTCGCAAACCTACGACCGTCGGATGGACGACATCTTTGCGATTCAGGACGACGTGGCGATGAACGTCGCGTCGGTGCTCGAGATGAAGATCGCGCAGCGCAAAGACGGATCCGAAGCGATGCACGACATGGAGGACTATCGGCTGTATCTCATCGCAACCGCGTTGCTGCACGAGCGGTCGCGCGAATCGTTGACGCAAGCGCGCGAACTGTTCACGCAACTGAAGAATCGCGAACCCGACAACGTCGATGCGCTGGCCGGTTACACCCGGGCGACGTTGCTGCTCGCCGGTGCATACATGACGATCGACTTCGAGTCGGCCGCGAAGGACGCCATGGCGTCAGCGGAGCACGCGCTCGACATCGATCCGAATTCGGCCAACGCGAACGTGGCGGCGGGCTCCGCATACACGATGCTGCTGCACAGAACGGACGATCCTCGCTACCGCGAGCAGGCCGAGCGCACGCTGGCGCGGGCGGTCGAACTGGCGCCCGACGATCCCGACGCACTGTCCGCATACGGCACGCTCTTGAACGAACTCGCTCGATACGATGCCGCTTACGACCTGCTGCATCGGGCCGCGAGCCGCGACCCGCTGTCGCGCGTCGCGCAGGCGCAGCTGATCACCGCGCTCGAAGGACTCGGACGGCTTGCGGAAGCGCGCGAAAAGCTCGTCACGCTGGGGCAGATGTATCCCGACTACATCTTCCCGCAGCTGGAGTTGGGCGAACTATTGCTCACGCAGGGGCAGATCGACGCGGCGTTGCCGTATTTGCGCAAGGCGCACGCGTCGAAGTCGAGCCCGCGCGCGACGTTCGCGCTCGCGAACGCATATCTGAATCTCGGACTCGACGACAAGGCGCGCGCGACACCAAAACCGCGCGTCGAGAGCTGACGAAACTGTCGCCGAACCTGCTGACGTCGTTCGATGCAACGCGGGTGCAACCGGAAACAGCGTTGTTCTCCGGCGAATTGCTGATCCGCGAAGGTCACAAAGACGATGCAGCACGATTGCTCGAGAGCTCGCTCGCGACACTGGCACCGGCGGAACACGGTTACGACCCGGCCGCGCGAAAAGTGATGCGCGCGAAAGTGCTCGCGCGGCTCGGTCGCAACGACGCCGCAATCGAAGAGCTGCGCGCCGCGCAGCTGCAAGGCAATCGGCTGTTGTGGGATCTCGACTTTTTCGAACGGCTCGACCGGGTACCCGCGTTCGAAGCCATAAAAGATGATGCGCGATTTCGCGCGATCATCGCCGCCATGGAGGCGGACAATCGGATGATGCGCGATCGCGTTTTGCAGCAACCCGATCCACCCATCTCCGCGCCGGCCGCACCGGCTTCAGGAAAGGATAAGTAATGCGCGAGAGAACCGCCGCTTCGTATCGACTTCGCCTGGCGGCATCGCCGCTCGCCTGTGTGATTCCGTTGGCGGCTCACGCAGACGGCGCGCCGAACAGCGAATGGCCCACGTACGGCAACGATCCGGGCGGCAGCCGCTACGCGCCGCTCACACAAGTGACGCGCGACAACGCCGGCCAACTGACTCAGGCGTGGAGTTATCGCACCGGCGATCTCGGCGAAGGATTTCCCAGCGGCGGCTTAAGCACGACTTCGATGAGGGCGAGCGGCGGCGGGTCGGTGCGGCGGACACGCTCAAGCCATCCCTGGGCGCTCCGAACGGCGCCATCCATGGCGC
>JANLUG010000721.1:0-2919 GCA_031363335.1 Gammaproteobacteria bacterium | reverse complement strand
CGATGAACTCGGCGCCGGTGTCACCACGCTGAAACGCGGCGACCGCGTCGGCTACTGCGGCGGGCCGATCGGCGCCTACGCGCAAGCCGCAAACGTTCCGGCCGCACGCCTCATCAAACTGCCGGACTCAGTCAGCTGCGATGCTGCCGCCGCGATGCTGCTGAACGGGCTGACGGTGCAGTATCTGTTCCGGCAGACGTACAAGCTGACGCGCGGCGAGACAATTCTGTTTCACGCCGCTGCCGGCGGTGTCGGACTGATCGCATGCCAATGGGCGCGTCACCTCGGCGTCACGATGATCGGCACCGTCAGCTCCGCGGAAAAGGCGAAGCTTGCGACCGCGCGCGGCTGCGACCACATCATCAACTACGCGACCGAAAACGTCGCAACACGCGTAGCCGAACTGACCGGAGGCAAAAAAGTCCCGGTCGTGTACGACGGCGTCGGCAAGGATACGTTCATCGGATCGCTCGACAGTCTCTCGCCGCGCGGCCTGCTCGTGTCGTTCGGCAATGCATCGGGACCGGTCACCGGCGTCGATCTCGGAATTCTCTCCGCAAAGGGTTCGCTGTACGTGACGCGCCCTACCCTGGCCACGTACACCGCCACCACCGAGATGCTGCAGTCAGCCGCCGCCGAACTGTTCGGGCTTGTCGCGAAAGGCGCGATTACGCCGGACATTACGCGCCATTACGAACTCGGTCAGGCGCAGGAAGCGCATCGCGCGTTGCAGGATCGCGGCACGGTCGGCTCGATTCTGCTGACGCCCTGACCTTCCACCGCCGCAAATCACCGCCGCAATCACCGCCGCAATCACGGCTATCCACCACCAGGTGCCCCATGACTGAACCCCTTCGAATCGCAGTGCTGAGCCGCTGGCACGTCCACGCTGACGAGTATGCTAAGGCGGTGAACGACCATCCTGATGCGCGCGTCGCCGCCGTATGGGACGAAAATCCGGAACGCGGCCGTGCGTGGGCGACGGAACTCGGCGTCGATTTCATCGCGGACTACCAAGCCTTGCTCGCGCGGCGCGATATCGACGGCATCGTGGTGACGTCGCCCACCGATAAGCATCGCGAACTCATCGTCGGTGCGGCAAAAGCCCGCAAACACGTGTTCACCGAAAAGGTGCTCGCGACGCACATCGACGACGCCTACGCGATCGCCGCCGCGGTACGCAGCTCGCCGATCCGCTTCACGATCTCGTTTCCGCGGCGAACCATCGCGCCGCTCGTGCACGCCCGGGCCATGCTCGATTCGGGCGCGCTAGGAGACATCACGTTGGTGCGCATCCGCATCTCGCACGACGGCGCGCTGCGCAACTGGCTGCCGGAACATTTCTTCGATCCCGTCGCCTGTGGCGGCGGCGCGATGATCGACCTCGGCGCGCATGGCATGTATCTGTCGCGCTGGCTGCTCGGAAAGCCGCGGCGCTGCACATCGATCTTCAATTCCGTCACCGGCCGCGCAGTAGAAGACAACGCCGTCAGCATCATCGAATTCGAGAACAACGCGGTCGCCGTCAACGAGACCTCATTCGTCAGCTGGGGCGGCGGGTATAGCGTCGAGATCGACGGCTCGCGCGGCGGTTTTCAAATGTCGAGCCCACGCAACGTGCGAACCCGCAACGGCGAAGACAAAGCGTGGCGTCCGGCCGATCTCCCGCAGGACGAAGCGATGCCGATTCCGCGCTGGATCGCCAGCATCAACGGCAGCGGTCCGGTCGACTTCGGTATGGGCATCGACGAAGCCGTTCAACTCTCCGAGATGATGCACGCGGCGTATCGCTCGCATCGCGAGCGACGCACCGTCGATTTCGACCAACTGCAAGCCTAAGGAGAATTTCGATGGCACAACGACCCAAGCGCGGCGACAAGAAATTGCGCTACGGCTTCATCGGCGCCGGCGGCATCGCGGGTGAACATCTGATGCACCTCGCGGATCGCAGCGATGTCGAGATCGTCGCTCTCGCCGATCCCAACGAACAAGTGATGGCGCGACACGCGACGAAGTACGGCGTGAAGCAGACGTTCGCCGACTGGAAGGAGATGCTGGCGAAAGTTCAGCTCGACGCCGTCAGCATCTGCACGCCGAACAAGCTGCACGCGGAGTGCGCGATCGGCGCAATGGAAGCCGGTTGCGCGGTGTTGTGCGAAAAACCGCTGGCCGGCAGCGCCGAGGAAGGCGAACGGATGATCGCCGCGGCGGAGCGGCTGGGACGCAAACTCGTCATCGGCTTCCAGTACCGCTTCAACTCACGCACGCAGTTCCTCAAGACCGCGGCCGACGGCGGCCAGTTCGGCCACATCATGTACGCCCGCGTGCAGGCGCTGCGCCGTCGCGGCATCCCGAACTGGGGCGTGTTCGGCCGCAAAGAACTGCAAGGCGGTGGACCGTTGATCGACATCGGCGTGCACGTGCTGGAGATGTGCCACTACACGCTGGGCTCACCGACCCCGGTCAGCGCAAGCGCAGACATGTTCACCTACATCGGCAACAAGCCGTCCGACACGATCCAGTCGCAATGGAAAGGTTGGGACTACAAGACGTACAACGTCGAGGATCTCGCAGTCGGTCGCATCCGCTTCTCGAACGGCACCGTCATGCACATCGAAACGTGTTTCGCGGCGCACATCGAGAAGGACTACTGGAGTTTTCAGTTGATGGGCGAGAACGGCGGCGCGACGTGGGATCCGCCGCGGATCTTCCGCGACGAAGACGGTCACATGGTCGACAAGACGCCGGCGTGGCACGCCGACGAACGCGTCGACCGGATGTTCCGCCGCAAGATGAACAACTTCGTCGACCACGTTCTATACGACACCCCAACGCTCGCACCCGGCCGCGACGGCTTGACGGTTCAGAAGATGATCGACGCGCTTTATCGATCCGCCGAACAGGGCGGCATCGAGATCA
>JANLUG010000694.1:0-2401 GCA_031363335.1 Gammaproteobacteria bacterium | reverse complement strand
CCACATCGAGTGGCATCCGTCCGGCAAGTCGCTGGTGTTCATGGCGCTCGAGCGCGGCTCCGCACTGATCTGGAGTTGTGATGTTGCGTCGGGCGCGCTGCGTGCGTTGCTCACGGGCGACGTTCAAGCGAGCGCCTTAGCAATTACGTCGGACGGCAAGCAGCTGGTCTATCTCGGCGCTTGGAGTTCGAACCTGCCCGAGCTGTTCGCGATCGAGCTTCGCAACAAGGTTGTACGCCAGATCACCGCGATCAACACTGAGCTGACAAGCGCGCTGAAGCTCGTGCCGACGCAGCGGATGGCGTATGAGTCCGACGACGGCACCACGATCGAAGCGTTCGTTCTTTACCCGCCCGGATATCGCAAGAGCCGCCGCTATCCATTGGTCGTCAGCATCCATGGCGGTCCGCACGGAAACCATCCCGCGATATTCAATCCGCTTGAAGCACAGACTTACGCCGCGGCGGGCTACGTCGTGTTGCTGCCGAACCCGCGCGGCAGCGTTTCATATGGCGAGGCGTTCGCCGGCGCGTGCATCGGCGATTGGGGCGGCGGCGATTATCGCGACATCATGGCCGGCGTCGACGCGCTCATTCGGAAGAAGGTCGTCGACCCCGATCAGCTCTACGTCGAGGGCTATTCATACGGCGGCTATATGTCGGCCTGGATCGTCACGCAGACGAATCGTTTTCGTGCCGCGGTGGCGGGCGCCCCGGTGACCGATCTCGTGAGCGCGTTCGGAACCGACGATATCCTCCACGTGAGCATCGAAGCGATGGGCGGCAGCCCTTTCGATCTGTTGGACGACTACTACAGTCGCTCGCCGTATGCGCTCGTGAAGAACGTCTTTACACCGGTGCTGCTCACGCATTGGGAAGGTGACCTGCGCGATCCGATCGCGCAGTCGGAGCAGTTCTTCAAAGGTTTGCGATTCCTCGGCAAAGAGGCTGAGTTCGTTCGTTATCCGGGCGGCGCGCACGGCATACGAACGCCGTTTCAGGCAATCGATCTGGTCGAGCGGACGCTGGAGTGGTTTCGCCGCCATTCGAAGCGCGCACTGTAAGCAGGCGCCAAGCAGTCGATAGCTCAGGTCATCTGCGAAACGGCAACCGTGAAATCGGTCGACAGGTGCGCGGCATCGTTGAAGCGTCGCACCATGATCCGATCGTCGACCATCACCACGTGGCTGATCGATCCATTGTCGGCGCCGTTGAACGCGAACGGCCGTGCGCCGGTGGCATGCGCGAGGATGTGCGCAATGACACCACCGTGCACGACAGCCACAACGAGTTCGTTGGGATGTTTCGCCGCAATTCGTGAAAGAGCGGGCGCAATGCGGTCGTGCAGCGTTTGCCATGACTCGGCGCCGGGAATCACGTCCCAACGCTGTTCCGCCAGCATCTGCTGATAAGTCGGATGGTTCTGATGCGCCCTGATGCGCAACACACCGCCCTCCCATTCGCCGAGGAGAACCTCTCGCAAGTCCCGCTCGACGACCGGTGTGATGCCAAGGGCCTCGCACAACGGTGCCGCCGTTTCGACAGTGCGCCGAAGACTCGTTACATACACGGCAGCGATCTTCTCGTGGCGCAATCGCTGCGCGACGCGTTGCGCCTGTTCGCGGCCGTTGGCGTGTAGCTCGGGGTCGCCGTGCCCGTCGACGAGCGGGAAGGGCGACTCAGCGGTGGCAGCTCGCGACTCGCCATGGCGCACCAACAGAATCTCGGTAGCGCCGGGAGGGCGGGCAAAGCTCTGCTGGCGATATTCCTGCTTGTTGTTGTTCATGCGCGCGTAGTTTTGTTATGCGATGCCTAACGAGGCACTGCGGGAGTAGCTCCCGGCTGACGCATCACCGTTGTCGCCACCGAGATCATCGACGCGAGATCCGTCAGATTCGCGGGCACGACCAGCGTCGTGCTCTCTTTCGCGAGCTTGCCGAATTCGCCGAGATACGACTCCGCCACGCGCAACTGCATCGCCTCGTGTCCGCCTTCGGTGCGCAGCGCGGCTGCAACCTGGCGTAGACCCTCCGCGGTAGCCGTGGCCACCGCGAGGATGGCTTCGGCCTGGCCTTGCGCGACGTTGATCTGTTGCTGCTTCGATGCCTCGGATGCTTTGATCACGCGCTGCTTGTCGCCTTCCGCTTCGTTTATTTTCGCATCGCGTTCACCCTCGGATGTCAGCACCACTGCGCGCTTCTCCCGTTCCGCGCGCATCTGCTTTTCCATTGCGCTCAGCACATCGTGCGGTGGATTGATGTTCTTGATCTCGTAACGCAGCACCTTGACGCCCCACGGCTCGGTAGCTTTGTCGAGTTCAAGAACGATGTTGGAGTTGATCGCGCCGCGTTCTTCGAAGGTGCGATCGAGATCGATCTTGCCGATCTCGCTGCGCAGCGTGG
>JANLUG010000679.1:0-3275 GCA_031363335.1 Gammaproteobacteria bacterium | reverse complement strand
TATCAATCTCGACAAACAACCCGACACGACCGTCAATCAGCTCGATCAACTCTGAGTCAAGACGGTCCTCGCCGGACGCTTACGATGATCGCAGCAACGCTGCTGGTCATCATGATGGCCGTGCCGGGTCTGCCGTTGTTCTACGGCGGCATGGTGCGTTCGAAGAACATGCTCTCGGTACTGATGCAGTCGTTCGTGACATTTTCGCTGCTCGGCGTGTTGTGGTGCATCTACGGCTACAGCCTCGCCTTCACCGAAGGCAACGCATTCTTCGGCGGCTTCAGCAAGATGTTCCTGTTCGGCGTAACACCCGACAGCATGGCCGCGACCTATACCAAAGGCGTCGCGATACCCGAATACATCTACATCGCATTCCAGATGACGTTCGCGGCGATCACCCCGACGCTGATCATCGGTTCGTTGGTCGAACGCGTGAAATTCTCGGCCGTGCTGATGTTCATGGTGTTGTGGTTCACGTTCAGCTACATCCCGATTGCGCACATGGTGTGGTACTGGGCAGGCCCGGACGCATACACGAGCGCTGATGCGGCTGCAGCCGCGACCGCAACTGCGGGCTTCCTCTACCAGAAAGGCGCCATCGACTTTGCCGGCGGCACGGTCGTACACATCAACGCCGCGATGGGCGGCATCGTCGGCGCCTTCCTGATCGGCCGCCGCGTCGGCTACGGACAAGAACAGATGGCGCCACACAGCCTGACGATGACGATGATCGGCGCATCGCTGCTGTGGGTCGGCTGGTTCGGCTTCAACGTTGGATCAAACCTCGAAGCCAGCGGACTTGCGGCGCTCGCGTTCGTCAACACGTTCCTCGCCACCTGTGCGGCGACCGTTGCGTGGACACTGACCGAATGGATGGTGAAAGGTAAACCCTCCATGCTCGGCGCAGCCTCAGGCGCCATTGCAGGATTGGTTGCAATCACACCGGCGTGCGGCTTCGTCGGCCCGATGGGCGGACTGGTCATCGGTCTTGCGGCCGGGGTCGCCTGTTACTTTGGCGTCATCCTCGTCAAGAAACTGTTCCGCGCAGACGACAGCCTCGACGTATTCGGCATTCACGGTGTCGGCGGCATCATCGGTGCCCTCCTCACCGGTGTGTTCGTTGCGCCGTATCTCGGCGGCACCGGCGTATACGACTACGTCGCGAATGCGGTCGGCGAGTTCAACATGGCGACGCAGGTTGTCAGTCAGCTATGGGGCATCGGCGTGTCGATCGTGTGGTCGGGTGTCGTCGCGTTCCTCGCATACAAGCTGGTGGATCTGACGATCGGTCTGCGCGTGTCGGAAGATCACGAGCGCGAAGGGCTCGACCTCACCGCGCACGGCGAGAAGGCTTATCACATGTAATTTCCGCACGGACACCTGCCAGGGACACGGACGTCCCGGAGTGCGGAGTCGAAACAACGGGCGCCGCGCGCCCGTTTTTCATTTTTCTGAACCAGTCGATAGGGGATCACCATGAACGCGACCGCTGTCTCGAATGGATACGGTGTGGCGCAGCTGCCGTCGCCGTTGCGATTTGCCGATGTGAAGGAAGCGCAGGCGCATCTGACCGGCAACGGCGTCGGCTACGTGCTTGCGCAATTCGTCGACATTCACGGCGTTGCGAAAGCGAAATCGGTGCCGGTCGCGCATCTGAACTCGGTACTGACCGAAGGCGCCGGATTCGCAGGGTTCGCGATCTGGGGTGTCGGCATCGAACCGCACGGTCCGGACTTCATGGCGCGCGGCGATCTGCAGACAATTTCGCTGGTGCCGTGGCAACCGGGACTCGCGCGCATCGTCTGCGAAGGACACGTCGACGGCGAACCGTGGCCGTACGACAGCCGCGTGCTGTTGCGCAAACAAATCGAGCGCCTCAGCGCAAAAGGTTGGACGATGTTCACCGGGCTCGAACCGGAATTCTCGCTGCTGAAGCGCAGCGTCAGCGGCAGCATCGAACCGTGCGACGCGAGCGATACGCAGGCGAAGCCCTGCTACGACTATAAAGGGCTATCGCGTTCGCGCGTGTTCCTCGAGAGGCTGTCGAATTCCCTGCGCGCGACCGGCATCGACGTCTATCAGATCGATCACGAAGACGCGAACGGTCAGTTCGAGATGAATTACACGTACACCGACTGCCTGACGTCGTGCGATCACTACATCTTCTTCAAGATGGCGGCGAGCGAGATCGCGAACGAACTCGGGCTGATCTGTTCGTTCATGCCGAAGCCGTTCGCGAACCTGCCTGGCAGCGGCACGCACATGCATGTGTCGATCGGCGACGGCAATCGCAATCTGTTCGAAGACAAGAGCGATGCGCGCGGTTTGAACCTGTCGAAGCTCGCGTACCAATTCCTCGGCGGCCTGCTCGCGCATGCACCCGCGATCACCGCGCTGTGCGCGCCCACGGTCAACTCATACAAGCGTCTCGTGGTGGGGCGCTCGTTGACCGGCGCGACCTGGGCGCCCGCGCACATCGCCTATGGCGACAACAACCGTTCGGCGATGGTGCGCATCCCGAAAGGCCGACTCGAATTGCGCGTGCCCGACGGTTCGTGCAATCCGTATCTCGCCACTGCCGCGGTGATCTCGGCGGGCCTCGACGGCGTCGAACGCGGACCCGACCCGGGCGAACCCTACAACGTGAACCTGTATGACTGGAGCGCAGCCGAGTTGCGCGAAGCCGGCATCGGCACGCTGCCGCAGAATCTGAACGAAGCGCTCGATGCGTTGCAGGCCGACAGCGTCATATGCGGTGCGCTAAGCCCGGTCAGCGCCGAATTCCTGAAGCTGAAGCGAATGGAATGGATCGAGTACATGCGGCACGTCTCCGATTGGGAGATCAAGACGTACCTCGAGTTCTTCTGAGACGCGCATGTGTGGAATCGTTGGGCTGTTGCTGAAAAAATCCGCGTTGCATGGGCAGCTCGGCGAATTGATGGTACCGATGCTGATCGGCATGACCGACCGCGGACCGGACTCCGCCGGCATGGCCGTATTCACGTCGGCGCTTCCGGAAGGACGCCGCAAAATCAGCTTGTACGCAGGCTTGACCGACGCAGGCGCCGACTACGATTGGCAGGCGCTGATCGATGAGCTGAACGGCGAACTGCGATTGCACGCGGGCGTTGTAGTCAAAGGCAACCACGCCGTCGTCACGTTCGACGGCGCCGTTGCACCGGTGAAAAGCTGGGTGAAGGCACACGCACCGTATCTGCATACGATGTCGGCCGGCCGCATCATGGTCTCTACAAGGACATCGGCAAACCGGCGCA
>JANLUG010000675.1:0-1316 GCA_031363335.1 Gammaproteobacteria bacterium | reverse complement strand
CGCAGCGCGCGCCGCGCCACACTGCGCGCATCCGGTTGATACGGTCCATCAGCGGCGTTGTCACGATACAGTTCCCACCACCGCTCGAAGAGTTCGTTGGCAAGCGTCGTGCGCAACGCCCGGCGGGCTCGGTGCAATCCGTCGACGTCGATCTCGGCCATCAATTCGCCGAGATAACCTTCCGTCGGGACGGCGAGCGTCGCGGCGAACATCGCGCTGCGCTCCGGATCGTCGTCGGCCGACGCCGCATCCGTCAGCAGTTCGCGATACAGCGGCAACAGCCCACGCGCCGCATCGGTACCGCCGCTGCGCAGGCGCTCGATTTCCTCAGCGTGCAACGATTGCATCGCGTCCCACCGCGAGAAGCCGTCGGTGTCGTAGCGGGCGAGATACGCGAGTTCCTCGCTCGGACGCGCGAACTCGACTTTCACCGGCGCGGAGAAACCGCGCAGCACGCTCAGCACCGGCCGATCCTTCAATCCGGTAATGCGGATAGCCGTGGTCGGTTCGGTGACGTGCACGATCAAGGTGCCGTTGCCACGCGGGTTCTCGAAACGCGCGCGGCTTTCGATCAAGGCGCCTGATCCTGCCGTCTCGCCTGCCTGCCCGAGCAACTCACGGCCGTTGCGGTCGAGCAACCCAATAGCCACCGGAATGTGAAACGGCGCCTTCGTCGGTTGTCCTGGAGTCGCGGGACATCGTTGCGCAATGGTTACCTGCAATTCGCCGTCGCCATAACGAGTTGTCACCGTGATCACCGGCGTGCCTGCCTGGCTGTACCAACGGCGGAACTGGTCGAGATCGAAGCCGTTCGCCTGCTCCATGGCGCGGACGAAATCTTCGGTCGTCACCGCGGCGCCGTCGTGTCGTTGGAAGTACAGGTCCGTTCCACGCCGGAACCGTTCGGGTCCCAATAGTGTGTGGATCATCCCGACCACTTCGGCGCCTTTCTCGTACACGGTGGTGGTGTAGAAATTCGAGATTTCGATATACGTATCGGGCCGCACGGGATGCGCGAGCGGTCCCGCATCTTCGGCGAACTGCAACGTACGCAGCTGATTGACATCGTCGATGCGCTTCACCGTTCGGGAATTCATGTCGGAAGAAAATTCGGCATCTCGAAAGACCGTGAAGCCTTCTTTGAGACTGAGCTGAAACCAGTCGCGGCACGTCACGCGGTTACCGGACCAGTTGTGGAAGTACTCGTGTGCGACAACCGCTTCAACATGCTGATACCCGAGATCCGTTGCGGTATCTGGGCTCGCCAGCACGCACGACGTGTTGAAGATGTTGAGGCCTTTGTTCTCCATCGCGCC
>JANLUG010000668.1:0-2708 GCA_031363335.1 Gammaproteobacteria bacterium | reverse complement strand
CATTCGGGAAGCTTGCGCCGCGGGTGGCCAACGGCAAGCCGGCGCCGGTCCGCAGGATTTCCCGTTCGGTGTCTTCCGATTGCAGTCGCGCCACCAGCACGCCGAGGCGGCCGTGGGTGAGTTCCAGCAGCCGGTGTACCGATGTCGTCGAATCGTTGCGGAGTTCCAGCTTGAACCAGTAGGCGCGGTCGTAGCGCTCGAAGGGCGATGTGTCGCGGGTTACCGGCTGAAACAGCGTGGGATCGGGCGGCGTCGTCTGCGATGTCGCGGGCTGAAAGGTCATCCGGGTGGTCACGTCGACGAAGTCGGCCGGGTTGCCGACATCGATCGAAGTCTCGGCGGCGACGCCTGACGACGCCGCCAGAAAGGCGAGACCCAGCAGGATGCGGCAGCGATGCAGGATGCGGCTCATCCGGAAAGTGTAGTTGCCGGATCAGCGCTCGCAGGCCGTCGCGCGGCGGTGCGTTTTAGTGCGGGTGGGCGGGTCCGAAGATCGCCGAACGCCAGCCGGCGCGGTTGAACCGCTCGAAACGGCCCTCGGGTTGCGACAGCCGATCGGCGATCGCGTAGTACACGGCTGGATTGAACCCGAGGCCGCAATGGCTGCCGTAGACCTCGATGTTGTCCGTCAGAGGACTCGGCTCTTCCATCGCAATGCGCCACGCAACGATGCCGTCGGTGCGGCTATAGATGGCAGTACACGGCACATCGGCGCTCGGGCTGCCGCCGAACGGGCTGCCGAGCGTAATGACCTGGCGCACGAGATCGGGCGCGCGTCGTGCGAGATTCCTCGCGTGCACGCCGCCGAGGCTCCAACCCACCAGGCTCGCGGTCTTGCCGGCTTCGCGGGTGACGCGATCGACTTCGACGTGCAATTCATCGAACGCGCCCGCTTCGCGCAGTCCGAGGTTGCGGCCCAGGTTCCACGGCCGCGCGTCGTAGCCGATCGATCGCAGGTACTGGCGCAGCAATCGCGTCGATTGATCGCTCGCGGTGAATCCCGGCAGCACGATCACCGGATGACCGTCGCCGCGCTCCACCAGTTGCAGATACGGCGCCGAAGCCGCCAGTGAGCCCATTTCCAGCATGGTGCGGGGCAGTTCGAGCGCACCCAACAGGGCGCGAGGAGCTTCGAGAGCGGGCATTGATCGGACCCTGAGCGGCAGATTTGGAAATCGCAGCTAATGCTGCGTAGCAACATTGCCGAAGTAAACCGATTTCTGCGTCGCTTTGTCCGGCTTTGGCAACGCGACCTAGATCACATTCGGATCAGCCGGTCTTGACGAAGGGGAAAAATTTCCCCAATCTCAGCCAATGGGGAAATATTTCCCCGCATCGGGAATGCGGTTAGGCTTCAGGAGAGCGTCATGGTGCGACTTCATGTTCGAGCGGTGCTGATGGGAATTTGTGTGGGACTGGTGTTCGGCTGCGGCGGCGGAGGCAGCGGCGGCAGCGCGGCGACGCCGGTTGCCAGTTCGGCGGGCCTCGCGCGCGGAACGATTACGGGTTTCGGCAGCGTTTATCTGAACGGTACCCGGTACGACACGGCGAACGCTTCGTTCAGCCGCAGCGGTGAAGATTCGCGGCAGAGCGATCTCGCGGTCGGAATGGTCGTGAAGATCCGCGGCGACATCGAAGGTCAGCACGCGGATCGCGTCGAGTACAAGGAGGACGTCGAAGGTCCGGTCGACGAAGTGCTCAGCGACGGTCTGCGTGTCATGGGACAAGTGGTGCTCGTCGGCCCGGAGACGAAGCTGGCGTCGGGGTTCGACCTCGCCGCCGTCGTTGCCGGCGATCTGGTCGAAGTGAGCGGGATGCGCAATGCGAACGACGAAATCGAGGCAACCTTCATCGAAGGCAAAGACCCGGCAAATGTGCGCAAGTACGAAGTCCTGGGCCAGGTCAGAGACCTCGACACCGCGCAGCACACCTTTCGCATCGGCGGATTGACCGTCGATTACTCCACGGCAGGATTCGACGATTTCACCGAAGCCGATCTGGCCAATGCGCAACTGGTCGACGTGGAAGACGAGCATCGCGCATACAACGCCGGTGACCTGCATCTCGTCGCGACGGAAGTGGGGCTCGACTCCAGCGTGCGCTGCGAGGACGAAGACGACATCGGCCATCATCACGATGACGGCGACGACGCGAAGGTCGAAGGGCTCATCACGCAGGTCGTCGATGCAACGCACATCGTCGTCTCGGGAATCTCCGTAACGATCACGTCCAGTACGGTGTTCGCGTTCGGCGATGCGACGAATCTCGTCGTCGGCGCCGAAGTGGAAGTTCATGGGATGCTCGCGAGTGACGGAACCATCGAGGCGCGCAAGATCGAGTTCGCCCACAACGCGGCGCGTGTCGCCGGCCTCGTCGAATCCGTGGACACCACGGCAGGCTCACTGAAGGTGTTCGGTGTGACGATCGACCCGCTCGCCGATGCGCGATTCCGTGACAAGCGCGACCGAGTCACGCCGTTCGGTCTGGCCGACATTGCGAGCGGAGATTTCATCGATGCGCGCGGTGTCGCGACGGATGCAGCGGTACTCGGCCACGAGATTGAACGCGACCGCAACGACGACACGCGACTGCGCGGAGCGGCGAGCCACATCAACCCAACAGCACATTCACTGACGATTCTCGGCGTGCCCGTCGTCACCGACGCGAACACCGAGTACAAAGGCGAAGACGACGAAGCAACGATGACT
>JANLUG010000201.1:0-4690 GCA_031363335.1 Gammaproteobacteria bacterium | reverse complement strand
GGTCACGCATCTCGCCGCCATTTGCTGCGATCTTCGGAACCTGGTGACAGCCCAGCACCGGCGTGCCCTGTAATACCAGGAACGGATCCGGCATCGCGACATTCGGGAAAACCATGTTGTTCACACCGAACGGGCGCGATTCGTCGATGTAGAACGCCCTCAGATAGTTGTACACCCAGTCGCCACCACGCAGCTTGGCCACCATCGTTAGGTCGGGTGGCGCTGCTCCGAACCATGCCTTGGACTTTTCCGTGGGAAGCGCATTGGACATGAGGCTGCCAATCTTCTGGCCGGTAAACACGAGGTTCGCCATGAAGATATCGTGGGGAATCTCGAGATCGTCGGCAGTTCGCTCATAGCGCGCGAACTTCAGCGAATGGCAACCCATGCAGTAGTTCACATACAGTCGTGCGCCGCGTTGCAGCGACGGCTTGTCTTGGAGGTTCGGATGAAACGGCGCCATCTTCCAATTCGACACACCCTCGTTCGCGTAGCCGAGCGCGGGTATCAGAAGCAACGCCAACAACCATGTCGATCGCTTCATCGTGTCGTCACCCGTTCCGGCGCGGGCTTGGTCTTTTCCACGCGTGTGTACCACGGCATCAACACGAAGTAGGCGAAGTACAGGACCGTGCAGACCTGCGCCAATGCGGTCGCAACCGGCGACGGCGGGATGGTGCCCAGGTAGCCGAGGATGAAGAAGCTGATGATGAAGATCGCCAGCATCACCTTCGAAATGGACCCTTTGTATCGCATCGATTTCACAGGACTGCGGTCGAGCCACGGTAGAACGGCGGGTACGACAATTGCCCCGGCCATCACGACGAATCCCCAAAACTTCGCATCGAGACCGAGCAGAGGATACGTAGCGGCGCGCAACATCGCGTAGAACGGCGTGTAGTACCAGACCGGCGCGATGTGTTCCGGCGTCTTCAACGGGTTCGCCTCATCGAAGTTCGGGCTCTCGATGAAGTAGCCGCCCATTTCAGGCAGATAGAAGACGATCGCACAGAACACGATCAGGAACAGCACGATGCCGGGCAGATCGTGGCCAATCGTGTAGTACGGGTGGAACGGAATACCGTCGAGCGGAATGCCGTCGGCATTCTTGTGCTTCTTGATTTCGACACCGTCGGGATTGTTCGAACCGACGTGGTGAAGCGCCACGATGTGGACGAACACGAGCATCACCAGCACCAACGGTAATGCCACGACGTGCAAAGCGAAGAAGCGGTTCAACGTCACTTCGGAAATCAGGAAGTCGCCGCGGATCCACTCCATCAGATCGCCGCCGATGACCGGAATGGCGCCGAACAACGACACGATCACCTGTGCCGCCCAGTACGACATGTTTCCCCACGGCAACAGATATCCGAAGAATCCTTCGGCCATCATCGCGACGAAGATCGCCATGCCGATCAACCACAGCAGTTCGCGCGGCTCGCGATACGACCCGTACATCAGGCCGCGGAACATGTGCAGATAGACGACCACGAAGAACGCCGACGCGCCTGTTGTGTGCAGATACCGCAACAGCCAACCGAACTCGACGTCGCGCATGATGTATTCGACGGAAGCAAACGCGCCATCGCCGCTGGGCACGTAGCTCATCGTCAGCCAAATGCCCGTGACGAGCTGGAGCACCAGCACCACGGTTGCGATGACGCCAAAGTAGTACCAGAAGTTGAAGTTCTTCGGCGCGTAGTACTTCGACATGTGGTATTCGAAGGTTTCGGTCGCAGGGAATCTGCGATCGACCCACGTCATTAACGAAGTCCACATGGCCGGGAATCGCGAAGGCGGTGGCGACTGTTGCATCAGGCGTGGTCCTCGTCGATTCCGATAGTGATGACCTTGTCGCTGACGAAGCTGTAAGGCGGCACCAGGAGATTGGCCGGCGCCGGCACACCTTTGCTGACCCTACCCGCGAGATCGAACATCGAACCGTGGCACGGACAGAAGAATCCGCCCTCCCACTTCGCGTCCCACGGCTCGGGCGTCACTACGGGAAAGTACTTCGGCGAACAACCGAGGTGCGTGCACAGACCGATGTACACACCGAACTCGGGCCGGCGCGAGCGCCATTCGTTCTTCGCATACGCGGGCTGCTGGTCGCGCTCCGAAGCGGGGTCCGCGCGACTCTCATCGAGCTTGGGAAGCACCTCCAACGCAGCAGGTGTGCGATACAGAATGAACACCGGTTGGCCACGCCATGCCGGGATCGGGCCGAGCATTTCGCCGGGATTCAATCGGGAGAAATCGACAGTGACGGGAGCGCCGAGTGCACGCGCCTTGGCGCTGGGACTCCACGATCTGACGAAGGGTACGGCCGCGCCGACCACACCGATGCCACCGACAACCGACGTGGCACCAATGAGGAAGTAGCGACGCTGCTTATTGACCCCGTCACCACTCATCGCCACGCTCCATTTGCCAACCTCACGACCGCGCGAAATTCTATCACACCATCGGACCGCTCTGAGCGCCGCCTCAATGCTCGAGAGACCATTTTTCCTAAGGGGCGAGTCAGCACCGTGCCGTCTCGACGCAATTGTCGAGCAACCAGATTTACTCCGAGAAAATTAGCGCTTCGAGTATTGCGGACGCTTGCGCGCTTTACGCAGACCGACTTTCTTGCGCTCGACCTCGCGGGCGTCGCGCGTCAGGAATCCTGCGCGTCGCAATGGTTGGCGCAGCGTTTCGTCGTACTGCACTAACGCTCTCGCAATGCCGTGGCGAATTGCGCCGGCCTGTCCCGATCCGCCACCACCTTTGACGGTGACGTAGACGTTGAATCGGTCGGCGGCTTCAACGACCTGCAACGGCTGGCGAACAACCATGCGTGCGGTCTCGCGTCCGAAATATTCATCGAGCGTTCGTTCGTTGACCTTGATCTCGCCGTTGCCCGACGTCACGAACACGCGCGCGGTCGATGTTTTGCGACGACCGGTTCCGTAGTTTTGCTTGACTGCCATGAATTAGATTTCCAACGTCTGCGGCTGTTGAGCGGCGTGAGGGTGACTGGGTCCTGCGTAGACCTTGAGCTTTCTGAACATCGCACGTCCCAACGGATTGTGCGGCAGCATGCCTTTGACGGCGGTTTCGATGACGCGCTCCGGATGTTCAGCCTGCATGCGCGCAAACGTGACACCCTTGATACCACCCGGGTAGCCGGTGTGGTGGTAGTAGATCTTGTCCGTCACCTTGCGACCGGTAACACGAACCTTGTCGGCGTTGATCACGATGATGAAATCACCGGTATCGACGTTCGGCGTGTACTCCGCCTTGTGCTTGCCGCGCAGCCGGTGCGCGATTTCAGTGGCGAGTCGTCCCAGCGTACGATCCGCGGCGTCGACCACCAGCCAATCGTGGCGGACATCCTGCGCACGAATACTCAGAGTTTTCATAGGGATACGCTTAGAACGGGGAATTTGGGAGCGCGAATGTTAGCCGAGCGACTGGCCTTTTACAAACAAAACAGCCGTCTTTAAGCACGGTGAGTCCGCGACAGGTAGTCGCGCGAGCGCATTTCGAGCAACCGACTGCGCGTGCGCTCGAATTCGAACGCCAGTCGTTCGCCCCGATACAACGTCTCGACCGGCGCTGCGGCCGACACGATCAGCTTGACGTTGTGGTCGTAAAACTCGTCGACGAGGCTGATGAAACGTCGTGCCTGGTCTTCGATTCGCGGCGTGAAGACCGGTACGTCGCTGACGAGCACCGCGTGATATAGGCGCGCGAGTTCGATGTAGTCGTTCTGGCTGCGCGGGCCGTCGCACAACGCCGTGAAGTCGAACCACGCAACGTCGTCCGCCGAACGACGGCAACGGATCGGCCGGCCCTCGATTTCGAGATCGACGTCCCGCTCGACGCTGGAGTGATCCGGCGCCAACGTCGCAAATCGTTCCGCAAGCAACTCCTCGGCACGGTCGTCGAGCGGTTCGTGATAGGTCTCAGCCTGTTCGAGCAACCGCAATCGGTAGTCGGTGCCACCGTCGAGATTCAGCACCTCGGTGTTGTGTTCCAGCAGTTCGATTGCCGGCAGGAAGCGCCGCCGCTGCAGGCCGTTTTCATAGAGTGCGTGCGGCGGAATGTTCGATGTCGCAACCAGCGTGACGCCGTGGTCGAACAGATGCGCCAGCAGTTCACCGAGGATCATCGCGTCGCCGATATCGGAGACGAAGAATTCGTCGAAGCAGAGCACTCGCGCTTCGTCCGCCAAGCCTTGCGCCACGAGTTGAAGAGGATCGGATTGCCCTGAATACCGGTTCAGATCGCGGTGCACCCGGTGCATGAACCGGTGGAAGTGCGTGCGCAATTTCTGAGGGAACGGCACGCAGTCGAAAAACAGATCCATGAGAAACGTCTTGCCGCGACCGACGCCACCCCACATGTACAGACCCTTGACCGCGTCTCTTCGATCACCGACAAGGCGGGCTTTCAAGCGCCGAGCGAGCGACGCTTCATCGTTGCGCGCATCGATCAATCGCCGGCTCAGGTCGTCGAGCCGCAAGATCGCGTCGCGCTGGGCGACGTCGTCGACGAACCCGGGCAGCGAGAGACAGGCGTTGTACTGCTCGACCGGGGTCATCGATCATCGCACCGCGAAAAAGACTGCACTGTACTGATCGGACGGCCGAAAACAATCGCCCGCGCCGCGTTACCTGTTGACTCTGATCGGCTCTGAACG
>JANLUG010000655.1:0-7445 GCA_031363335.1 Gammaproteobacteria bacterium | reverse complement strand
CCGGCACGAGTTCATCGGCCGCCGCGGTCGTTGCGACCAACGCAACGAGCACCGCGAGAAGGCTTACCAATCGACGCATCCTTCCTCTCCCCAGGCGAACGCGACCTCATTCTGGACATGCCTTCACGGCGGTGGCAATCGGCGATCGCCTGTCGCCTCGTGCGTCCGAACCGGTTTACTCTTCCGGTTCATAAACTGAGGGGCGCCGCACATGAGTTGGTCATTCGAAACCGAACCGGAGTTCCAGCGCGAACTCGACTGGATCGACGCATTCGTCACGGAAGAAATCGAGCCGCTCGATTTCGTCATCGGTCATCCGAATGACTTTTCGGATCCGAATCGCGCGAAGCTGATCCCGCCGCTGCAGGCTGAAGTGAAGAAACGCGGACTCTGGGCCTGTCACCTCGGCCCCGACCTCGGCGGGCAGGGCTACGGTCAGGTGAAGCTCGCGCTGATGAACGAGATCCTCGGTCGCGCGAAATGTGCACCGACCGTGTTCGGTTGCCAGGCGCCGGACACCGGCAATGCCGAAATTCTCGCCCACTACGGCACCGTCGCGCAGAAAACGCGCTATCTCGAACCGTTGCTGAACAACGAGATCTGCTCGTGCTACTCCATGACGGAACCGCAAGGGGGCGCAGATCCGAAAGTGTTCACCTGCGTTGCCGAAGCACAAGGTGACGAGTGGGTGATCAACGGCGAAAAGTGGTTCTCATCAAACGCTCGATATGCATCGTTCCTCATCGTCATGGCCGTGACGGATATCGATGCGCCCGCCTATCAGCGGATGTCCATGTTCATCGTTCCGTCGGACACGAAGGGCATCGAAATCGTCCGCAATGTCGCGGTCGGTTACGAGCGCGAAGGCGCGCATGCGTACATGCGCTACACCAACGTGCGCATTCCGCGCGATCACATGCTGGGTGAGCCCGGCCAGGGCTTCATCGTTTCACAAACGCGGCTCGGCGGCGGCCGCATCCACCACGCCATGCGCACGGTCGCCAAAGTGAAGCGTGCCTTCGACATGACGTGCGAACGCGCCCTGTCGCGCACGACCCAGGGCGAGGTACTGGCGCAGAAGCAGCTCGTTCAGGCGATGATCGCGGACTCGTGGATCGACATCGAACAGTTCCGGCTACTGGTGCTGCGCACCGCGTGGAAAATCGACCGGTACAAAGACTATAAGAAGGTCCGCGCCGACATCTCGGCCGTGAAGGCTGCGATGCCGCGCGTGTATCACGACGTGTATTCGCGCGCGCTGCAGATTCACGGCTCGCTGGGCCTGTCGACGGAGATGCCGTTCGCTGCGGGAGTACTCGACTCGTATCACATGGGACTGGCGGACGGCCCGACCGAGGTACACAAGGTCACCGTCGCGCGGCAGGTGCTAGGCGGCTATCAGGGTACGAACGAGATGTTCCCGGACTATCACCTGATCAAGCGGCGCGACGCGGCGCTCGCGAAGTACGCCGATGTGCTGGAGCACGAAGTCGCGGAATTCTAAGACTTACTCGATCGCGAACCAGTCGATCGGCGGCTTGCCGTGCGCCACGAGATACTGGTTCGCCTTCGAGAAATGCCGACAGCCGAAAAAGCCCCGGTGCGCGGATAGGGGCGACGGATGTGGCGAGGATAGAACGCAGTGGCGCGACCGATCGACGATCGCGCCTTTCTTCTGCGCATAGCTGCCCCATAGCATGAACACCAGTCCGTCGCGTTGCGCGTTCAGCACTTCGACGATTCGATCGGTGAACGTCTCCCAGCCACGCCCTTGATGCGAACCGGCGCGACCGCGTTCGACGGTTAGTACCGCATTCAACAGCAGCACACCTTGGCGCGCCCACGAGGTCAGGCAGCCACGACCCCGCTCTAGACGTCCATCGGCGCGTCCGCCCGGCACGCTCGGATCTGCCATATCGGAATTGATTTCCTGGAAGATGTTCAACAGAGAAGGCGGCTCCTCCACGCCCGGCTGCACGGAGAAGCACAAGCCGTGCGCCTGATTCGGGCCGTGGTAAGGATCCTGTCCGATGATCACGACACGAACGTCTTCTAATGGCGTGAGGTCGAGCGCGGCGAATATCTCCGGACCGCGCGGATAAATCGTCTTGCGCGCCTCGCGCTCCTTCAGCAGGAACGCGCGCAGGTTGCGCATGTATGCCTTGTCGAACTCGTCGAGCAGCACGCGCTTCCAGGACGCGTGTAACACCACGCGATCGCCGGCCGCGGGCTCGGTCACGTCTGCTCGTCTCGCGGACGCAAGTGCGGGAACAACAACACGTCGCGGATCGACGTCGAGTTCGTCAGCAGCATCACGAGCCGGTCGATGCCTACGCCCTCGCCGGCCGTCGGCGGCAAGCCGTATTCGAGCGCGGTGATGTAGTCGTGGTCGTAATCCATCGCTTCGTCGTCGCCGCCCTGCTTCAGTTCCACCTGCGCGCGGAATCGCTCCGCCTGATCTTCCGGGTCGTTCAACTCGGAGAAGCCGTTGGCGATCTCGCGCCCCGCGATGAACAGCTCGAATCGATCGGTCACCGTCGGGTCGGCATCGCTGCGGCGCGCCAGCGGCGAGATCTCAGCGGGGTACGCGGTGATGAATACCGGATCGATGAGTCGTTCCTCCACGCGCCCCTCGAACAGTTCGGCCTGCATCTTGCCGAGCGACCACTTCGGATCGGGTGCCTGATTCATGCCGACCAGCGCGCGCCGCAGCGCAGCGGCGTCGCGCACCGTTGCGGCATCGATACCGGTATGGCGCACGATCGCATCGGCCATCGTCAGGCGTTCGATCGGCGCGCCGAAGTCGATGTGCTGACCCTGAAAATTCACGACTGTGGTGCCGAGTACGCTCTGCGTGATCTCGCGGAACATCTCTTCGGTCAGAGCCATCAGATCGCGATAGTCGCTATAGGCCTGATAGAACTCGAGCATCGTGAACTCGGGATTGTGGCGCGGCGATAGGCCCTCGTTCCGGAAGTTTCGGTTCATCTCGAACACGCGTTCGAAGCCGCCGACGACGAGCCGCTTCAGATACAGCTCCGGCGCGATGCGCAGGTACAGCTCCATGTCGAGCGCATTGTGATGCGTGACGAAGGGGCGTGCCGCCGCCCCGCCGACGATCGGATGCATCATCGGAGTTTCGACTTCGAGGTAGCCGCGCGCGACGAAGAACGTACGAATGGCCTGAATGATCGCGCTGCGCGTTTCGAACAGCGCGCGTGTACCTTCGTTCATCATCAGATCGAGATAGCGTTGCCGCGAGCGTGTTTCCTGATCGGTGAGCCCGTGGAATTTCTCCGGCAACGGTCGGACGGACTTCGCGAGCATGCGCGCGGTGCGCGCCTCGACCGTCAGCTCGCCTTTGTTCGTTCGGAACAGCGTACCGGTCACGCCGACGATGTCGCCGATATCCCAGAGCTTGTCGAATGCTTCGTACGCCCCTTCGCCGACCTGTTCGCGGCGCAGATAACATTGAATGCGGCCGGACGAATCCTGCAACGTGAAAAAACTCGCCTTACCCATCACGCGACGCAACATCACGCGTCCCGCCACCGATACTTCGACGGCCTGCGACGCGAGGTCCTCTTTCTCCGTATCGCCAAACTGCGCTTGCAGATCGGCAGCGTAAGCCGTGCGGCGAAAATCGTTCGGGAACGATTCCCCGGCCGCGCGCAACGCCGCCAGCTTTTCGCGCCGGTGCCGGATGATGTCGTTTTCTTCGGTCATTACAGCCCTGCCTTCAAACTCGCCTCGATGAAATCGTCCAGGTCGCCGTCGAGCACTTCGTTCGGATCGCTGCGCTCGACGCCGGTGCGTAGATCTTTGATGCGCGATTGGTCGAGTACATACGAACGGATCTGACTGCCCCAGCCGATGTCCGCCTTGTTGTCTTCGATGGTCTGCTGCACCGCCTTGCGCTTCTGCATTTCGAGTTCATATAGTTTCGCACGCAGCTGCTTCCATGCCTTGTCGCGGTTCTGATGCTGCGAACGCTCGCTCTGGCATTGCACCACGGTATTCGTCGGCAGGTGCGTCATACGAATCGCCGAGTCGGTTTTGTTGACATGCTGACCGCCCGCACCGCTCGCCCGATACGTGTCGATGCGCACTTCAGCGGGGTTGATCTCGATCTCGATTTCTTCATCGATTTCCGCCGATACGAACACCGACGCAAACGACGTATGCCGGCGATTGCCGGAATCGAACGGCGATTTCCGAACGAGCCGATGAACGCCGGTTTCGGTGCGCAACCAGCCGTACGCATATTCACCGGTGACCGCGACCGTGGCGCCTTTGATGCCCGCCACTTCGCCCGGCGATAGCTCGGTGATCTCAGCCTGAAAGCCGCGCTGCTCCGCCCACTTCAGATACATGCGCAGCAGCATCTCGGCCCAGTCCTGCGCTTCGGTGCCGCCGGATCCGGCCTGAACTTCCAGGAATGCGTTGTTGGGGTCGAGCTCGCCGCTGAACATGCGCCGGAACTCGAGGTCGCCGAGCTTCACGTCGACCGCCGCGAGCTCCCGTTCGACATCATCCAGTGTGGCCGAATCGTCCTCGGCGGCCGCCATCTCGAGCAGTTCGCCCATGTCGCCGAGACCGATGCCGACGCGCTCGAGGTTGCTGACGATACGATCGAGTGCGGCGCGTTCCTTGCCGAGCGCTTGGGCACGCTCGGGGTCGTCCCACACATCGGATTGACCCAGTTCGAGTTCTATCTCTTCCAGACGACTCTTGCGCTCGTCGAAGTCAAAGATACCCCCTGAGCACGTCGTTGCGTGCTCGAAGGTCCTTCAGCTGTTCCCGCAGCGATGTCAGTTCGGCCATGCTTGCGCGCGTCTTAAAAAAAGGCGCGCAAGCTTATCACGATCAAACCGCGGCGATGTGCTCGACGACGAGTTGCAGCGTCACGCGATCGCGGAAGTCGTTACGCGAGAGCCGATACGCGACCTGCGCGCGCGTCACGTTCCGAAGAGGCGCCTGATTGAACGCGATCGCATCGACGACGCGTCGGTCCTTTCGCAACGACAGCTTCAGATGGCGCTCGCCGACGACGCGTTGATTGACGATGTCGAAGTCGCCGTGAAACAGCGGCTCGGGAAATCCCTGGCCCCACGGTCCGCCTCGTGCGATCTCGTCGAACAACGCCAGATCGAGTTCCGACCCTGCGAGTTCGCCGTCGCTGAGAATGATCCCGCTGATCTCGTCGGCGCTCACCCAGCGACCCACTTCGGTTGCGAATGCATCGGAGAATCGCTGCAGGTGAATGCGCCTGATCGATAGCCCCGCCGCCATCGCGTGGCCGCCGAATCGCTGGATGAGCCCGGGGTATCGCGTCGCTATCGCATCGAGTGCATCGCGGATGTGCACGCCCGGGATCGATCGCGCCGACCCTCTCAGTTCGTCCGGTGCCATCGCTCCGGCATCTGCAAACGCGATGACCGGACGCGAAAAGCGATCCTTCAATCGGCCGGCGACAATGCCGACGACGCCCTGGTGCCAACCCTCCCCGTATACACAAAGCCCCAACTGCGTTTCGCCGGCCAGGTTGATGGCTGCGACCGATATCTCCGCTTCCTGCGTCATCTGCTGCTGAATCGCCTTGCGCGACTCGTTCAGTTCCTCAAGCGCGGTCGCGAGCGATCGCGCCTCAATAATATTGTCAGCGAGTAGACAACGGATCCCAATGCTCATATCGTCGAGCCGCCCGGCGGCATTCAGGCGCGGTCCGAGCCCGAATCCCAGATCGGCGGCCGACAGCGTTGCCATGGCGCGGCCGGAGGCCTCGCACAGCGCGCGGATACCCGGCCGCGCCTTACCAGCTTGTATCCGTCGCAACCCCTGCTGCACCAGGATGCGGTTATTACGGTCCAACGGCACGACGTCGGCGACGGTGCCAAGCGACACGAGATCGAGGTAGTCGGCCATGTTCGGCGCTTCGATACCGATGCTCGCGAACCAACCGCGTTCGCGCAGCTCCGCGCGAAGCAACGTCAGTACATAGAAGATCACACCAACGCCGGCAAGATTCCGGCTGCCGAAGCCGCAACCAGGCAGGTTCGGATTCACGATCACATTCGCGTCAGGCAGTTCCCGCCCCGGCAGATGGTGATCGGTGATGACGACGACGGCGCCGGCCGCACGCGCGGCGCGAACCCCCTCGATGCTGGAAATTCCGTTGTCGACCGTTACCAGTACGTCCGGCCGATCGGTCATCGCAATCGCAACGATCTCAGGCGTCAGGCCGTAACCGAACTCGAACCGGTTCGGCACGATGAAGCTGACCTGCGCACAGCCCATGGCGCGTAATGCCGCGACGCCGACCACGCTCGACGTTGCGCCGTCGGCATCGAAGTCGCCGACGAAACGGATGTGCTTTCCCGCAGTGACGGCGTCAGCGAGCAAACGCGCCGCCTGCTCGGCACCGTCGAGGGCGCGTGGCAGCAGCAGCGACGCAAGCGTCAGATCGAGTTCTTCGGCCGATTCAATGCCGCGCGCGCTATAGATCCGCGCCATGCGCGGCGACAACGATTTCGCCAGCTCGGGTTCGCCGCCGAGTGCAGGTCGTTCGATGATGCGACGCTGTGCGCCGACCGCAACGGCCGACCGGACGTCAGGCATGCTCGTCCAGCGTTTCGACGCGGATCCGCGTGATCGGGTGCACGACCTCGGCAAGGTTCTGGATCGCGGCAACCGCCACATCCATCGCCCGCTCCACCACACGGTGCGTCAAAATGATTACAGGCACCCAAGGCACATCGCCGGTGGACCGGATCGCGTGTTCGCGCTGGATCACCGCTTCGATGCTGATGCCGTTGACCGACAGGATCTGCGCCACCTTCGCGAGCACGCCCGGCTGATCGACGGCCGGTATGCGCAGGTAATAGGCCGTGGTCACTTCCGAAATCGGCAGCGCGTCGACGCCGGTATCGGCGGGCACGTCTACCGCGTTGCCGCGCGCGATGTCGATCAGATCGGCGAGCACCGCGGATGCGGTGGGCAATGCGCCCGCACCCGGACCGTAGTACAGCGACGAACCGACCGCATCGCTGTTGACGACGACGGCGTTCATCACGCCGTCGACCTTCGCGATCAGCCGACGCTCCGGGATCAGCGTCGGATGAACGCGCATCTCGATGCCGGCCGCGGTACGGCGGGCAATACCGAGGTGCTTGATGCGATAGCCGAGCGCGGCGGCGTAGTCGAGGTCTTCGACGCCGATGCGACTGATGCCTTCGGTGTACACCGCGCGTGGATCGAGACGGATGCCGAACGCGAGCGCCGCGAGTATCGCGAGCTTGTGCGCCGCATCGATGCCTTCCACGTCGAACGTCGGATCGGCTTCCGCGTAGCCCAGTGCTTGCGCATCCGCGAGCGCCTTAGCAAAGTCGTTACCCGACGCCATCTCGGTGAGAATATAGTTCGAAGTGCCGTTGATGATCCCAGCG
>JANLUG010000653.1:0-13160 GCA_031363335.1 Gammaproteobacteria bacterium | reverse complement strand
TCCGCAGTGAGGCTCAGGATTTGAACGGCGTCTTCCGCTTCGCCCCACGCGAGTTCCAGCCGACGCGTCTGCCCTTCCGTTCGCGCCGATTTGCCCGGCATCAGGATGCCGGGCTTGGCTCCGTCGACGCCGGCTTTCCAGGAACCATCGATCGCGACGAGCTCGGGGTTTTGCGGAGCATCGCCTTCGAACGTCGCCTGCTGCCGCGAGCTCTCTCCGCAATACCAGACGTTGCCCTGCGTGTCTTGTGCGAACCAGTCATCGGTATCTTCGATGATCGCACCGTCCTCTTCGACGCTGTCGGTGACTACGAGGCAGGTAATGCCTTGAATCAACTTGGTGCGATCCGTCACGGTGACGGTGATCGTCTGAGGATGATCGCCAGAGGCGTCCTTGTAGATCTTCACCCCGGCCACCAGCGGGAAGTATTCGTTCGCCTCGACGCTGCGCCCGACCGCGAGCGGATCGACGAAATTGCCTGCGAACGCCTCGCCGAACTTCGGCTCATACGGCGCCTGCCCCAGCGCGCTGCAGAGTTTCTGTCGCTCGCCGTAAACCGCGCCGCAGTCCTCGCGCGCGTCCGCGCGATCCTCTTGTGCTGTGTCGAAGCAGTCCTTGCGTTCGGAGGCGTCGGAGATGTTCAGGCATTTGGCGGAAGCCTCGCCGAACGTGACGCCGAGATCCGTCGTACACGCCGTCCGCAACACGACCGCCGTGTTCGAGCAGGCGCCCGACTTTGCATCACCGGCTTTGCCCTTGTCGTCACCCTTCTTACCGGACGCGGACACCGCGCCTGTCAGCAAGAGAATCGCTCCGAACACACCGATGCCGAGATACTGTCGCGCACTCATGCCGTACTCCTTTCACACGTTTTGGTTGGTCTGCCGTTCTGATAGAGGGGCGATCGGCAGAAAATCTGTCGCACCGCAACCGATCACGGCGTCGGCAGGCCGGCGCAGCGTTTGTCGAAATTGCAGTTGACCAGTTGGATGACCTCGCCGGTGCTTTCGACTTCGAGAATCGTGCCCACGCCGCGCGCGTAGTACTTGCGCGCGAACAGGCCGGGCTCCAGCAGCGAGTAGTTCTTGGTCACGACACACTTGCCGTCGGCGCAGAAGCGGTGCGCCAGCTCCCACGGAACGTTGTCGTCGAGCGTCGCGTCCTGTCCAAACGCATACGTTGCAGACAGGATTTCGGTCACGTCCTCCGCATTGGCCAGCGAAAATTCTTCGAGGTACACGGCCCCTGCCTTCGGCGTGCCGAGCATGATGACGCCGGGCTTGTCGCCGTTGTCGCCGGCCTTGAAGGAGCCGTCGATCTTGACGAGCTGCGGGCGTTGCGGTTTGTCGCCTGGGAACACCTCGTAGTCTTTGACCTCTTCGCCGAAGTACCAGACGCTGCCGTCCTTCGCCGGAACGTACCAATCGTCGGTCGCTTCGTGGATTAAGCCGTTTTCAAAGACCTGATCGCGCACCACGATGCAATTGACGCCGGCGATCAGTTTGGTTTCGTCGACGACGTCCACTTTGTCGACCTGCGTCAGGCTGCGGTATTCCCAGTGTTTGCCGACGTCGAGCGGAAAATACGCATTCGGTTTCGACGGCCGCCGCGGATCGTCGAACTTCGCCGGGCTGAAGTCGGGGTCGTAGCGGCCGGTGCCGAGCACATCGCACGCGGCATCCCGCCCCTCGTGCTGATCGTCACACGTCTGCAGCCCTTCCTGTTCGGCGGCCGTCAGATTGTCGAAGCAGGTCTTGCGCGCCGCGCGGTTGGTGATGTTGACGCAGATGGCTTCGCCTACATCGTCATCGTCCTCGACCGCCGCCCTGCAGGCTTCCAGGAGGTTGTCGGCCGATTGTCCACAGTAGTCAGCCGTCTGCGCGTGACCGGTGGGTGCCCACACGCCGCACAGCACGGTGACGACGCCCGCTGCGACGTGCGCGGATATGCGTGTATTGATCATGTTGCCTCCAGTGGGTTGGCGGACGCGAACGTTTCGCGTTCGGACCGTTAGAGCGAGCCTTTGCGATTTCTCTGTCGCTCAGCCATGCACGACACCGACGCGACAGAAATTTCCGGAAACGCCTCTCCAATTCCGTAGCATCGACTCGACACCACCTATGACAGCCCCAGTGGAAGACCCGGACGCGCTAAACCCGATCGGCGAACTTCGGATCGCCCGCGACCGCCGGCTCGTGCGCGGCTTGCTGGCCGGCGACCAGCGGGCTCTGAAGGCCTTCTATGACGAGTACTTCCCGAAGTTGTATCGCTACGCCGCGCGGCGCATGAGTTCGTCGCACGACATCGACGAGGTGATACAGAGCGTGCTGACGATCGCGGCGCGCCGCATCGAGACCTACCGCGGCGAAGCCGCGTTGCTGACGTGGTTGATCCGGATCTGTCGCAACGAAGTCGCGAAGTTCTACCACGCCCACGTCGCGGAGAACGCCGTGATGATTTTCCTCGACGACGACGTCATGCGCGCGGCGATCGAGTCTATGGAAGCGCCGCCGCTCGACGAGCCCGAGTCGGCCGCGCGGCGCGGCGAACTGGTCGCGCGGGTGCAGCTCGCGCTTGATCAGCTCCCGGAGCGATATGCCGATGTTCTGCAGTTGAAGTACTTCGACGGATACAGCTCAAAGGAGATTGCCGCAAAATTCGGCATCAACGACGAGGCGGTGCAATCGTTGCTGGCGCGCGCCCGCCGCGCGTTCCGCGAAATCTGCAGCCTCGCGCTGACGCTCGACTTCGACGCAGTCGACGCGTCGCGCAGTGAACTGGAGCAACCATGACACGCCGAGATCATGACGGACCCGAAGACGACGAGCTGTTGCCGAGGTTGTTTCGCGCGCTCGGACCTGCGCCAACCCTACCGGAGGAAATGCGCCGCGGCTGGGAAGCGACGTTCGGCGACGAACTCGCTCGCCGCATCGCCGCGCGGCGCGGCCGGCGATTTCGAATGATCGGCGGCGCGGTGGCTGCGCTGCTCACCGTGTTCGCGGCCGTTACGCTACTCGCTCCGCCGCCGCCCAGCGACGCTGCAGAGGCGCAACCGACGCGCATCGCCATGGTTGCGGGTAGCGCCGAAACGATAGACGCCGGCGCGACTCGACCGCTGCACGTCGGTGATGCTGTGAATACAGGCGAGACGCTGCACACGCTGCCGGGCGCGCTACTGGCGTTGCACTATCGCGGCGCCGATGTCCGTCTCGATGCGGACACCGTCATTGCCGTACTCCCGACGCGGTTGCAACTGATTCGCGGCGCCGTCTACGTCGACTCCGGCGCCGGCCCATCGAAGCGACCCAGCGTGATGATCGAAACACCACGCGGCATGCTGACGCACGTCGGCACACAATTCCAAGTCGTGCAGGCGGACGGCGAGATGCGCGTCGCCGTGCGTGAGGGTGCCGTCGCCTTCACGTCCGCGACCGAGCACCGCACCATCAGCGCCGCCGATGGCGCCGTGCAACTCGTGGTATCGGACGCAGGTGTAACGCTGGAGTCGATCGGGGCGACCGGGCCACAGTGGCGCTGGATCGTCGAGGCGACGCCGGGTTATGTTGTCGACGGCCGCAGTGCCGACGATGTGCTGGTCTGGGCGACCCGCCAGATCGGTGCCCGGCTTCGTTACACCGACGAGGCCGCGCGGTTTCATTCGAAAACCGTAATCATGCACGGCGACGCGCGGAGACTATCGGTTGCGCAGGGCCTCGAGATACTCGATGCGACGACGGGCCTCGACCTCGATACTTCGGACCCGGCGACCTTGCAGGTGAGCGTGCGCCGCAACCCCTGACCGGTGTCAGAAGGAATCGGCGTCAGAACGCGATGCTGACTCCCGCGGTGGGCACCCACGGCAGCAGATTCTCGCTGGTGGGTGTGAGCAATACGTCGGTGGCCGTCTCTTCGACCGTATAGTCGTTACCACCGTGGTTGGTGCGATTCAACGCATTCGTTAGATCGGCCTGCGCAGTAATCGTCGCGCGGCCGTACCGCCATGAGCGGCTCACGTTCAGGTCGAGCGACAGGTAGTCGTTGAGAAGGTTCCGATCAGAGATCGCGGCTAACGGAAGCTGCGTGTCTACCGGCACCGACGCCGGCAGCTGTGTCGTTCGCCAGCCGGAATGCCAGGTCACTGCGGCCGCCGCCGTCCAGTTCTCGTCCGTCCACGCGAGCATGCCCTGCACCGTGTGATGCTGAGACCATGCGCGCGGCTCCCATACCCCCCCTATCCGGTCGTCGGCGTCCATGTAGCTGTAGCGCCACACGAGCGATACGCGTTGCGTGATATCGAAGCGCGCCTGCGCATCCACGCCTCTGACACGCGCGCGGCTGATCGGGATTGCAACGCGATCCGGCTCCAGTTCCGGCACCAGCACGAATGTGTTGAACAGATTTTCGAAGCGGGTACGCGCTTGGCCATAGTCCTTGTAGTAAGCCTCTACGCCTATGCGCACACTCGGGCGCGGAAACCAGTCCGCACCGACCACCGCGTGATTCGAGCGCTGCGGTGAATAAAAGTGATCGACACCGTCGTTGACCTTCATCTCGTGGATGCCCTGCGGCTGGCAGTAGCGCCCCACGCTCAGTCGCATCGTGCTGGTGTCGGTCGCGTCCCAACGGATGCCGAGACGAGGCGACACCTGATCGGCGACGCCGGCGTCGGTGTAGTAGTCCTGGAAATCCCAGCGGATGCCCGGCTGCAGCGCGACGCGCTCCGTCAGCCAGAATTCGCCCGACCAGTACGCCGCACCGGACCATCCGGACGGATCGGTGTGGATGTCGAATGCGTCGATCTCCTGGCTGCCGAGCAACACGCCGATCGGACCGCGGTCGATCACCGCGATCGAGTCGTACCGGCTTTCGGCGAACTCCGCGCCGATGCCAAATTCCATCAGAGTGCGACCCGGCGCGTAACTGAAATCGCTGCGTAGTGCCACTTTGCGCAGCTGTTGGCTGTAGTCGAGGAAACCCGGAGTGAAGTCCGCATCGACGTTGCGTTGGTTCTTTGCCCGATCGGACGCCACATAACTCAGCTGTGTCGAGCTGTGCAGCAATTCCGAGTGCATCACGTCGATTCGGGTCCACCAGTACGCCGTCTCGATGTCGGAACGGGCGGCCGAATCGTCTTCGGTGATGGAAACGTCGTCGCGCGCGGCGAATGCGCCGAGATACGCCTTCACGTCCTCGTTCACCCGCCAACCGACCCGGGCATAGGCGTCGTCGAACGTCGGTTTCCCCCACTGCGGATCGATCAAGTCCGCCAGGTATTCGAGGTTGCCGTGTCGAGCGGATGCGAGCCAATCAATGCGTCGATCGTCGGAGATACCGCGCGTGTTGGCGAAAGCTGCCAGCACCGAAACGCCGAGTTCGGTTCGCGGCTGCAATTCCTGCGAGGGCGTCGCGATGTCGACGACCCCGCTCATCCGGTTGCCATACCGCGCCGGAAACGCGCCGGTGTAGACGTCGATCTGCTCGACGATACGCGCGTCGACGAGGCTGAACAGGCTCTGGAAGTCCGCCAGGTGAAACGGATCGAGCAATTCGACGCCGTCGAGCAACGTCAGCGTCTCGTCCTGCACGCCGCCTCGAACCAACGGTTTTGCCGAGATGCCCACCGATGACATCCCCGGCAGGCGATTCGTCACACGCATCGAGTCGCCGGCAAGCGCAGGTGTTCTGGTCATCTCATCCTGCGTGATCGCCGCCGCCGAACCAATGGCGATGCCGCCCGGAACGACGTGCCGCGAGCCGGTTACGATCACGGTCTCGATTCGATCGATCGGCTGCATAACGACCGGCTCAGCGAGTTCGCGCAGGCGCAGCGTGCGCGGGTAATGGTCGCGCACCCGGATCGTGATCGAATCGATCGGCCGTTCCGGTGGCTCCATGACGAAGACGCCTGCGTCGGCGCGCACGACGTGGCGTTGGCGTTGCCCCGAAAACTGGAACTCAGCCACCGATATGGCCTTGCCGTCCGACGCGATCAGGCGAACCGCAAGGGCAGCGACCGCGGTGCCGTCTCGCACCACCATCCAGATGTCGCCGCTTTGCGACAGTTTCAGCCCGATGCGCTCGAGTGCAGCTTGGATGGAGTCGAGGTCGACCACGGCCAGGTCGATCCGCTGCGACGGCGTTACGAGGTCGTTGCTGTAGAAGATCTGATAGCCCTGGGCACGCAATTCGGCCAGCGCATCGATCACAAGGATGTCGTCAGCGGCGCGGGCGCCCGCACAGCAGATGGCAAATGCGACCGGTACGAGCATTGCGATGACGGGTCGGACAGTCATGTGGTAATCGTCACGTGGGAGCGACGCCCGAGCGTATCGTGTGGCGAGGTGCGGTTGAAGCGAGCGCGTCACTTCATCGAAACGAAACTCCTGCCCATCGTCAGGTTCAGCAACGCCGAGCCGGGGCGCAGCGGCTCCGACTTTCCGGTCAGTTCGAATCCTCTCGACCGATACAGCGCAATCGCCGCGGCGTTCGTCTCGGTCACCGACAGTTCGATCACCTCGCAGCCGAGGCTGCGCAAATACGCAACCACGGTATCGAATAGACGCGCACCGATACCCTGACCGCGCAGTACCGGATCGACCCACATCGCGCCGATGGGGCCGACGCCGCATTCGTCCCGTTGTGCAGACGCGAGTCCCAACCCGGCGCCTGCGCGGCGCACGATGAACATCTCGAAGACCTCCGAGTCCGCTGCGCGTTGCGCGCCTCGCCGCCAGTATTCGTCGTCATGCGAGCGAGCTGCCTCCGCGGTTGGCGAGAACGAATCCGGCGATTCGGTCAACGCGGTGATCCGAAGGTGCTTCAGGTCTGCCCATTGATCCGCAGTCAGAGGAACGATCTCGACGTCGGTCACGGCGCGCTCACAACGCGAACCGCGTGACCCACATGCACTGGATCGGTCGCGTTTCCTTGGTGTACTCGTGATACGCGGCCACGATCACGCCGTCGTCGAGTTGCGCCACGCTCGGATAGCCGATGTGCCAGTACTGCCGCACCGACGGATCTGCAGCGCCGCCTTCGCGAATGACGAATTCACGATCGAGCGACCACCTCATGCCGTCGTCGGAAATGCAACCGCGCACGCCCCACGGATCGCGCCGATAGCCGTACACGGCGAGCACACGCCCGTCGTGCAACTGGATGACGTCCGCCGGATAACCCCACAACGGCGTGCGTACCGGCCGGCTCCAGCTCGCACCGTCGTCGTCCGAGTAGCAGAACCACATGTTGTCGAACCGCAACGGCCGCGCCTGCGTGCGCAACAGGCAGATCAGGCGCCCGGACGACAGCCGCGTCATGCCCGCCTCGGCCCATTCGAGAATGTGCGCGGGGTCGTACGCCACCGTTGCCCAATATTCCCAGTTGTTGCCGCCGTCGTCGGAGCGCAGCACGAATACGCGCGGCGATTCGCCGCCCTGCGCGAACCACTCGCGCGTAAACGTGCCGTGCAACGGCATCAGCAGACCGCCGTCGGGCAGTTCGATGATGTGGCCGGCGCCGGATCCACCGACGATGTATGGACCCAGTCCCGAATCCGCAATCGGCGAGGTATTCACCGGAATCGACGCCGACCACGTCGCGCCGTGATCCTTCGAGCGACACAGCGCATAGCCGGTCTGCCGCTTCAAACGCTCGCGACGACCGGGCGGCGGCCCGCCCATGATCTGATCCGCGCCCCCTTTCAACGCCGTTGGCGCCATGAAGCTACAAACGCGCGTGTGCATCAGGATCTCGCCGGTGGAAATCTGCGCGAACGCGCAATCCCAGTTGCCGACGTGTTCGCTCCACGGCCACACGGTTCGGCGCGTTGTGGTATCCCATGTCTTGCCGCCATCCGCGGACTTGATCAGACACGATTGGCCGCTGTCCGCGTGCACGCGGCCGCGCTCCTGGTTGTAACCCAGCAACAATTCTCCGTTGGCGAGTTTGATCAGGCTGCCTTGATTGCACGCGTGATCGGGATCGTGGTACGCGAGTACGTGCTGCATTTCCATCGTCACGGTGCCGTTGTTGGGGGTTCGGTAGCCTAGCCCGGAGACTTTGGGACCGTCCAATCGATCCTGTACCATCTGCATCCCTCGAAAGCAGCATCCCTCGAAAGCATGCGCGCATGAGCAATACGCAACCCGCGGTAATGGGTGCCCTCAAACATCGCAACTTCACGCTGTTTCTCGTCGCCCGATTCGTCGCCACGCTGGCGATTCAGATGCAGAGCGTCGCCGTCGGTTGGCAGGTGTACGCCATCACGAACGATCCGCTCGATCTCGGTCTGGTCGGGCTCGCGCAATTTCTGCCGTTCATCGTGCTGGTGCTGCCCGCGGGACAGATCGCCGATCGCTACGACCGAAAGGTCATTCTCGCGACGTGCTACGTCGTCGATGTCGTCTGTGCCGCATTGCTGCTGAGTTTCACCATGTACGGACTCAGCACGGTCTGGCCGGTGTTCCTCGTGCTCGTGTTGTTCGGCTCGGCACGCGCGTTTGCGATGCCCACGTCGCAGGCGATCACGCCGAATCTGGTGCCGCGCGAAATCTTCGGCAATGCGGTGGCGCTGAATTCGTCGACCTTTCACGTCGCGACGATCGTTGGTCCTTCGCTTGGCGGCCTGATGTACGTCGCCGGGCCCTCCACCGTGTACTGCGTGGTAACGGCGCTGCTGATCGTATCAGTGGGATTCATGCTGTCGGTGCGCATGCCAGCGACGATCCGCAGCACTGAGCCGGCGACGTGGCATACGGTGCTCGAAGGTCTGCGATTCGTGCGTTCGCGTCCGGTCGTGCTCGGCGCAATCTCACTCGACCTGTTTGCGGTGCTGTTCGGCGGTGCCACCGCCATGTTGCCGGTGTTTGCGAAGGACATTCTCGCGACCGGCCCGGAAGGCCTCGGTCTGCTGCGCACCGCGCCGGCGATCGGCGCCGCCGTGACAGCCGCGCTGCTCGCGTTCTATCCGATCACGCGTTCCGTCGGGCGCTGGATGTTCGCAGGCGTTGCGCTGTTCGGCGTGGCCATCATCGTCTTCGGTCTATCCAACAGCTTCGCACTGTCGCTGGTCGCGCTGGTCACGCTCGGCGCGGGCGACATGGTGAGCGTGTACATCCGCCACATGCTGATTCAGCTCGAGACACCGGATGAAATCCGCGGCCGCGTCAGCGCGGTTAACGCGGTGTTCATCGGCGCATCGAACGAACTCGGCGAATTCGAATCGGGCATCACGGCGGTATGGTTCGGCCTCGTGCCGTCGGTCATCCTCGGCGGCGCGGCAACGATCGCGGTGACGGGTCTTTGGATGCGATTGTTCCCGACGCTGCGCACGATGGACAGATTCCCCGGCGCGGATCAATCCGCCAAGATCAGCGCCTGAACGGCGTCGTCAGCCCGATCACACATCCACTTCGCCGTCGGCCCACGCCTTGATCAGATGATGCGCGATGGCGATCGGCCCAGGCACGCGCAGTTCGGGATTGTCGTTAGCCAGCGCGGTGCGCACCGCGTCGCGAGGAAACCAGCGCACATCCGCCATCTCGGCCGGATCGATGACGATCTTCGTGGTCAACGCCCGACCATGGCAGCCGATCATCAGCGACGATGGAAACGGCCACGGTTGCGACGAGTGATAACGCACCGCGCCGACGATGACGCCCGCCTCTTCGCGGATCTCGCGCCGCACGGCTTCCTCGATCGATTCACCCTGATCGATGAAACCCGCTAGCGCGGAATACATGCCGGTGCTCGCGAGGCGCCCCTGCGATTGGCCGAGCAGGCAACGATCACCGTCCAGAATCAGCATGATCGCGACCGGGTCTGTGCGCGGAAAGTGTTCCGTCTTGCACGTCGGGCAGATTCGCACGTGACCGCCGCGCGAAGGTTCGGTCGGCGCACCACACGCGCTGCAACAGCGGTGGCTGCGATGCCAGCCGATCTGTGCGCGGCTCTGCGCGAGAATGCCCGTGTCCGTAACGTCCAACCGCATCGCCGCCGCGCGCGCATCGTCGAAACGCCACGCATCATCGAGATTCAACTCGTGCACCGGGTCACCGAGCTCCGATACATCGATCGCGAAATACGCAATGCCGTCGAGCAGCCCGAGAAACACCGGCGCTACCGCGATGTCGAGGCGCGTCACATCCGCGCGACTCAGCCAGCCGAGCCGCAAGCCGCTCGCGTCGTGCACCAGTTCGTGTACAAGCACGTTTAGTCGCGCCAGCGGCAGAAAACGGCTCGCCGGATTGCGTTCGGCCGCATCGAGCCACACCGGATCACGCCGCTGCGCATCGCCGCGGTCGAACGGATTACCGGTGAAGATGTGGGTGGTTTCCAACGCGATGTCCTTTGGCTTCGATCGCGCCATTCTCGCAGAGAATTGCCGACCGGCGTTCGCGGGCGTTATCGTGCAACGAACCCACGGAGCCCCGTCATGCCGTCACTGAACGTCAATGGTTGCGCGATCAACTACATCGTCGAGGGGACCGGCGACCCCATCATGCTGATCCACGGTTTCGCAAGCAGTCTGCAAGGCAACTGGCGCGCAACGGGAGTGATCGATGCGATCGTGAAGGCCGGCCGCCAGGCGATCGCGATCGACTGCCGCGGCCACGGTCGCAGCGGCAAGCTGCACGACCCCGATGCGTATGCCGGCACCGCGATGGCCGACGATGCGGTGGCGGTGCTCGATCACCTCGGCATCGACAAAGCGGATCTCGCCGGATATTCGATGGGCGGCTTTCTGTCGGCGACCTTGCTCGTCAATCGGCCGGAACGATGGCGCAGCGTGATCATCTCCGGCATGGGCGACGTGTTGCTCAAGGGCAACCTGCCGTCGCAACAGTTCGACACGCTCGTCGCCGCGATGGAGGCGCCGGACGCGGCGTCGATCAAGGATCCGCGCGGCCGCGCGTTCCGTCGCTTTGCCGAATCGAGCGGCAACGATCTGCTCGCGCTGGCAGCGATGCACAAGACCCGCCGCACCGGCTTCGATCCGACGAAGCTCGCCGCCGTGAAGATTCCGGTGCTCGTCTTGATCGGCGACAAAGACGATCCGGCCAGCGCCAGGCGTCTCGCCGACGCAATCCCAAACGCATCGTTCGTCGAAGTACCGGGCGATCACCTGGGCGCGCCCGCAACGCCGCAGTTCAGTCGCGCCATCGTCGAGTGGCTGACGCGCTGACGATCAAACACTGGGACGGTCCGCCGCTCGAAGCCTGGCGCGCGTGGCGGCCGGAACAGGCTGCCGCCCATCTCGCCGGCGTGAACATCGATTGGTGCGTGGTCGGCGGTTGGGCGATCGATCTGTGGCTCGGCCGTGAAACGCGTCCACACGACGACCTCGAGATCGCGATCCTGCGCGATGACTTCGTCGCGATCCGTGATCACCTGCGCGACTTCCATCTGCACAGCGTCGGCGACGGCGAAGTGCGGGGCCTCGCATTCGACGCCCTCCCCGCATCCGACAAGCATCAGAACTGGGTGCTCGATCCTGTGGCGAACGAGTGGCGCATGGACATCATGATGGAATCCGGCGATGCACAGACGTGGGTCTTCCGACGCGATACTTCGATCTGGGCACCTCGCGATCGCATGATCGGAATGCGTGACGGTGTGCAATATCTGAAACCGGAGGGTGCGCTGCTCTATAAAGCAAAGGCGGCTCGGCCCAAAGACGAAGCGGACTTTGCCGCTTGCCTGCCGAACCTCGACGCCGCGGCGCGATCGTGGCTTCGCGAATCGCTGGCGACAGTTCATCCCGGACACGCGTGGATCGCGGCCTTGTCGGACCGTTAGCGGCCTGACGGATTCTTCGGGGGGGTGCCCGTCGGAGTTCGAGTCGGCGCGCTCGGCGCGGGCGACTTTTCCTGCGGCGGCGGGCTTTTGGACGCGGAGACGCTCCTGGACGCACTCACGGTCGATGTCTGCCGAGGCTGCTGCGGCACCGACCGGGACGGACTCAGGATGGACCCCTGTTTCGCCTGAATCGTTCGCGGCGCACTGACGGTCGACGTCGGTGGCGGCGCCGGTGCGGACACTCTCGGAGACGGCGGCGTCGCGCTTACGGCTTCGGGAGCGAACACATCGGCGCTTAGATCGAAGGTCCGCAGATCGTTGCCGGACATCGATCCGATCCCGACCATCTGGCGCGCGACTTCCTCGCCCTTCTGATTGCGGATCGTGATTACCACCGAATATTCCCACGGCGTGTTGCCGGCGGGATGGCGGATCGTCCCTTCGACGTGAAGCGCGGAAAACCGCTCGCCCGCCTGTTCAGCCGCCAGCCCGAACTTCAGGTGGTGGCGGCAGACAGGACAGATGCTCGCGCTTTCGAGGATCTCGGACCGACAGTGAGGACATTTACGACTCTTGCCCGGCGAAACCGAGCGAGTCGTGCTCATGCCCCAGGGCCTTCCTTACCGGTCTTCGGACTCGACGCACCGGTCGGATCCCAACCGAATTCGACACGGCCGCGCATCCGCGAACCGGCCGATACCGTGAGGGTGCCGGCCTTAAGATCACCGTTCATGACGCCGGTGGAGGCCAACTCGACTGCGGAGGCCGCATCGATGTTGCCTTCGAGTTCGCCGCCGACGGTGACCGTCTTCGCCTTCACTCCGCCGGTCAGCTTCGCGCCGGGCTCGATCGTCAGGTTGCCTTCGACGTGGACGTCGCCTTTGAAGTTACCGGCGATGCGGACGTGGCCTGCGCCTTCGATCTTGCCTTCGATCGCGAGTCCGGCCGCGATCACCGATTCTTTCTGCTCCATTCGGGGTGCTCTCACCGTGGTATCGGCCATGGGTCGTGCCGGGGGTGGGGGGGGTTGACGATCGGGCTCCTTGGCGGTCGGAGTCGGGATGTTCGGAACCGGCGCGGCGCCGGGCTTATCAGTTTCTTTCCAAAGTGCCATTCGCGTCGGCTCCTTTCGACTGGGAGGAGGAGCGAGTGTAACAACATCGGTGGCGCTGCAAAGTCCCGCGGCGTAGCGCCACCTCGCGTCCGGCGTGCGGAAGCAGGATCTGTGACCTGCGCCTCATTCCATCAGGGGCCGCCGCACGACGCCTCGAACTGCCGCTGCAGATTCGCGAGCATCTTGCTCGGCGTACCGACGATGCGTTCCAATCCCGCTTCGGGCACCACGCCCGGCGCCAGGCCATCGC
>JANLUG010000590.1:0-3785 GCA_031363335.1 Gammaproteobacteria bacterium | reverse complement strand
ACACGCGCTACGGCACGTTGCTGGTTGCGCTGATCCAGGGTTCCGCTCTAGCAGCCACGCTGGCCAATCAAGGCCTCGCGTTCAATACGGGCTTCGCATTCCACTTCGTCGCGATCGTCACGGTCGTCACCGGCGCGCTGTTCATGATGTGGCTCGGCGAACAGATCACCGAGCGCGGTGTCGGCAACGGCATTTCGTTGTTGATCTTCTCGAACATCGTGTCGGGTTTCCCTGCGGCAATCGGCCGCTCGTTCGAAGCGGCGCGCCAGGGCGACATCAACATCGTCGCGCTGCTTGCAATCGGCGTGTTCGCCATCATTGTCGTGGCGTTCGTCGTGTTCATCGAACGCGGCCAACGGCGCATCACGGTCAACTATGCGAAACGCCAGCAAGGCCGGCGCGTCTATCAGGCCCAGTCGAGCCATTTGCCGCTGAAGGTCAACATGGCCGGCGTGATTCCGGCGATCTTCGCGTCGAGCCTGCTGCTCGCGCCGTCGTCGCTCGCGCAGTGGTTCGGTCAGACCAAGGGCATGGAGTGGCTGCAGGAAGTCTCGCTCGTGTTGTCGCCCGGGCAGCCGCTGTACATCCTGATGTTCGCCGGCGGCATCGTGTTCTTCAGCTTCTTCTACACAGCGATCGTGTTCGATCCAAAGGACGTCGCCGACAACCTGCAGCGGCAGGGTGCCTACGTTCCCGGTATTCGTCCGGGGCAACACACCGCGAAGTACATCGACGATGTGATCACGCGGCTTACGACCTTCGGTGCGCTGTATGTAACGCTGGTCTGTTTGCTGCCTGAGTTCATGGTCGTGTTCTTCAAGGTCACCTTCCAGCTCGGCGGTACGGCATTGCTGATCGTCGTCGTGGTGGCGATGGACTTCATGGCGCAGGTGCAGGCGCATCTGATGTCGAGCCAGTACGCGAAGCTGATGGAAAAATCGAATCTGAAGAATTACGGGCGCGGACGCCGGTAACACGAGGTAATCCAGGTGAAAGTCAGAGCATCGGTTCGGAAACTGTGCCGCAACTGCAAGATCGTGCGGCGCAAGCGCGTCGTGCGCGTGATCTGCACGGCCGAAGCGCGCCATAAGCAGCGCCAGGGCTGATCGCGGTCGATGAATGAGTCGCTTCATCAGTTGAATAGAGTCGGTTCACCCGCTAAACTTCGCGCCCTTTTTGCGCCGGGTTCGCGTGAGCCTTTTGGTTACGAGCCGGTTACGAGCCGGGTTTCACGGAGCTAATTGAATGGCGCGAATCGCCGGTATCAACGTCCCAGACAACAAGCACACGGTCATTTCGCTGACCTATATCTTCGGCATCGGCCTCACGACGGCGAAGAAGATCTGCGAAGCCGCCGGCGTCAAGCCGAGCGCCAAAGTGCAGGATCTTTCCGAAGCCGATCTGGACGCGATCCGCGGTGAAATCGGCAAGATCACCGTCGAAGGTGACTTGCGACGCGAGATCTCCATGAGCATCAAGCGACTGATGGACCTCGGCTGTTATCGAGGAATACGCCACCGCCGCGGTTTGCCGCTGCGAGGTCAACGCACGCGCACGAACGCCCGCACCCGTAAAGGTCCGCGGCGCCCGATCAGGAAGTAGAGGCAAGCCATGGCAGATCAACCGGCACGAAAGAAAGCCAAGCGCGTCGTTGTCGACGGCGTCGCCCACATTCAGGCGTCGTTCAACAACACGATGATCACGATCACGGATCGTCAGGGAAATGCACTGTGCTGGGCCACTTCAGGCGCCACCGGTTTCCGCGGTTCGCGTAAGAGCACGCCGTTCGCCGCGCAGGTCGCCGCGGAACGCGTGGCGAACGCGGCTCAGGAATACGGCATGAAGAGCGTCGACGTATTCGTCAAAGGACCAGGTCCCGGGCGTGAATCCGCGGTGCGTTCGCTGAACTCATCCGGCCTGCGCATCAACAGCATTGCCGACGTCACACCGATTCCGCACAACGGCTGTCGGCCGCCGAAGAAGCGGCGCGTCTAGGTCGATCAGGAGAGAACGATGGCCCGTTATCTTGGCCCCAAACTGAAACTGTCACGCCGCGAAGGAACCGATCTGTTCCTCAAAAGCGGCGTGCGGCCGCTCGATTCGAAATGTAAAGCCGAGACGGTACCCGGCCAGCACGGCGCACGCCGCTCGCGTCTGTCGGATTACGCCGTTCAGTTGCGCGAAAAGCAAAAGGTGCGACGGCTCTACGGCGTGCTCGAGCGCCAGTTCCGCAACTACTACAAATCGGCCGAAGGGCAGAAAGGCGCCACCGGCGAGAACCTGCTGCTGAACCTCGAAGCGCGGCTCGACAACGTCGTTTACCGGATGGGTTTCGGCTGCACGCGCGCAGAGTCGCGTCAGCTCGTCTCTCACAAGGCGATCACCGTCAACGGCAAAGCGGTCAACATTCCGAGCTACCAAGTGCAGCCGGAAGATATCGTCGCCGTTCGCGAGAAAGCGCGCGGCCAATTGCGGATCCAAGCTGCTCTCGAACTGGCAGTGCAACGCGGCTCCATCGATTGGGTCGATGTGGACGCGACCAAGATGCAAGGCGTGTTCAAGCGATTGCCCGAGCGCGGCGAACTGCCGAGTGAGATCAACGAGAATCTCATTGTCGAGTTGTACTCCAAGTAACTGGCTTGACGAAGATTTAAGGAAGGAGATGGGATCAATGGCACAGTCGGTGAATGAATTCCTGACGCCCCGTCATATCGATGTTCAGGAGCTCGGACCCACGCGCGCGCGCGTGACGCTCGAGCCACTGGAGCGTGGCTTCGGCCACACGTTGGGCAACACACTACGGCGCATTCTGCTGTCGTCGATGCCCGGCTGCGCGATCACGGAAGTGCAGATCGACAACGTTCTGCACGAATACAGCGCGATGGAAGGTGTTCAAGAGGATGTGATCGACATCCTGCTGAACCTCAAGGGCGTCAGCGTAGTGCTGCACAACGCCGACGAAGCGGTCATCACGCTGTCGAAAAAAGGCGGTGGCCCGGTTACGGCGGGCGACTTCCAGCTGACGCAAGACGTCGAGATCGTCAACCCGGATCACCTCATCTGCACGCTGAACGAGAGCGGCGCGATCAAGATGGAAGTGAAGATCAATCGCGGCCGCGGCTACGAGCCGGCGGAGAACCGCGAAGAGATCGAAGAGGAAGAGTCGCGCGCGATCGGCGTGCTGCGTCTCGATGCAACGTTCAGCCCGATGCGACGGGTGTCGTACACGGTCGAGAACGCGCGTGTCGAACAGCGCACCAACCTCGACAAGCTGATCCTCGATCTTGAAACGAACGGCACGATCGATCCGGAAGAAGCGATCCGCCGCGCCGCGACGATTCTGCAGCAGCAACTGGCGGTATTCGTCGATCTCGAGAGCGAAGGCGAGCCTGAAGCGGTCGAGAAGCACGACGAAATCGATCCGATCCTGATGCGCCCTGTGGATGATCTCGAACTGACCGTTCGTTCCGCGAACTGTCTGAAAGCCGAGAACATCTACTACATCGGCGATCTGATTCAGCGCACCGAAGTGGAGTTGCTGAAGACGCCGAACCTCGGCAAGAAGTCATTGACCGAGATCAAAGACGTGCTCGCTTCGCGCGGTCTGTCGCTCGGCATGCGTCTGGAAAACTGGCCGCCGTCGGGTCTGCGCGACGACAAAGTCGCTTGAAGTCGCAAGCGAAGTAAGATCAACAGGAAGGTAGGGAATGCGCCATCGCAAGAGTGGACGTCACTTCAACATGCCGGGTGCGCATCGTGATTCGATGCTGCGCAACCTGGCCGTG
>JANLUG010000589.1:0-2564 GCA_031363335.1 Gammaproteobacteria bacterium | reverse complement strand
CAACCTTCGGATCGTTCGGCACCTGGCGGGCACCGGCGTCGCCGCGAAGCTGCAGCACGTTCACGTAGACCTGGCGTAAGCCCGATGCGCCGATGGGCTCGCCGTTCGCGAGGCAGCCGCCGTCGGTGTTGACCGGCAGACGACCGTTGATCTCGGTCTCGCCGTCGTGCAGCATGCGCTCCTGCTCGCAGTGTTCGCAGAAACCGTTCTCGGCCATGTGCATGATCTCGGCGCCGGATTCGGTATCTTGCAGTTGCGCCACATCGATCTCGTCAGGGCCGATACCGGCCATCTCGAATGCGGCGCGCGACGCGAGCACTGTCGGCGGCGTATCGGTGCGTTCGAGTGCCTGCGACTGGCTGAATACTTCGAACGAACCGAATGGCCGCGTTTTTACGCTGACGGCTTTGAGGTACACCGGCTTGCTCACGAGTTCCCTCGCCTTGTCCGCGCGGCACAGGATCATCGCGCAACCGCCTTCGGCCGGAGAGCAGAACATGTATTTGCGCAGCGGATGGCAGACCATCTGCGAGGTCGCGACCTCTTCGTAGCTCAGCGGAGTTTTCCGCCATGCGTTCGGATTCTTCGCGCCGTTGCGATAGTTCTTCACGGCGACGCGCACGAGCGTGTCTTCGGTGATGCCGTAGTCGTGCATGTAGCGCTGGATCTTCATGCCGAAGAATTGCGGCGTGAGCGCCATGCCGATGTCGCCGTACCACTTGCCGAGGCCGCCGCTCTGTGTGTCCACGGTGAAGGCGCCGCGCGGATGTTTGTCGAAGCCCACCGCCATACCGATATCGAACATGCCGGACTTGATCGCCATGAAGGCCGACTGCAGCGCGCTGCCGCCGGTCGCGCAGCCGTTCGAAACGTTGATGAACTGCAGTCCTGTGAGGCCGAGCTTCGACACCATCGTGTCGGCGGCGCCGGCAGCAGCACTGCCGCCGTAGGCGAAGTTCATGTCGGACCACTCGAGCCCCGAATCCTTCAGCGCCTGTCGCGCGGCGAACACACCTTGCTCTAGTCCGCTCACACCGTCGGTGCGCCCGAAGGGATGGATGCCGATTCCGATGATTGCGACGTCTACCATCTGCGTGCTCCTCTAACGTTCTGCAACGGGTTGGAAGAAGTACGCCATCACCTCTTGGTGCGCGTCGTCTTCGGTATATTTTTCGACGACGAGTTCCATCTCCATGCCGATCCGCAGCTGCGACGGATCTTTGCATTTGAGGCGGCTCTCGACTCGCACCTGATTCGGCAACTCGACGTACCCGACGCCGAACGGCCTGAAATTCTCAGGCGTTTCGGGGCCGGTATAGGGCGGACGGTTGGGCATGAATCCCTGAATCGTCCAGGTCCACAACGTGCCGCGACGCTCGAGCTCGATCGTTTCGACGTTCTGGCCGGAGCATGCAGGACAGCTCTTCTGCGCCGGAAACGTGACGATGGCGCACGCATCGCAACGGCTGCCGAGCAGGCGCGGATCATTCGATGGCCAGGTGAAGAGACCTTCCGCAATGGGAATTTGTTTGGCGGCAGACATCGGATCTCCGGAGCGTCGCTCGAATGCGCGTCATCGGAGTACATCACAAAACAGTCAGGCTGTCATGTTTTCGGGATACGTTTGCGTTTGCTCGGGGAGAGCACCGTTGTAGTCGATTTTTCGCGCGTCCGGCGCGTCTTTGGACGTTTCGGAGAAATGTTCTTTGCAGACTCGCGATCAACCGAAGTCAGCACGTCGCCGAACAGACGCCGCAGTTCCAACTTCAGCCACGTGAGCAGATCATCGGAGACCTTTTTGAGCTCGCGCGTGTGCAGGTTCGCCGCCATGCCTTCGAGCAGCAACAGCGTCAGCCAGTTCGCGCGGATGATCTCCGGCGACAGCGCGAGATCGGGGAAAACTTCGCGCACGGTAAGGGCCCACGCCCGGTCGAGCTCTTCGATCGCCGGAATCAGCACATCGAAGAGTTCCGGGTCCGTACGTGCCGCGATCTGCAGTTCGTGAAACACGACGAAGTACGGCGTATTCAGCTGCTTCCAGTAGGTGTCGATACCCTCGTCGACGCGGCTGTGCGTTGCATCGCCCTGCACGGTGTTTTCCTCGCGCTTGAACAGCTCGAGGCGTTTGTCGTTCAGGTGCAGCACAGCCGCCTTGATCAGATCGGCGCGCGATGGAAAGTGATGCAGCATCGCGCCGCGAGACACACCGGCCTCGTTGGCAATCTTCTCGGTGGTGGTATTGTTGTAGCCGTATCGGTAGAAGCAGCGGATGGCCGCGTCGAGAATCGTGTTGCGGGTGTTCTGACTTTTCGTTTGTTGCCAGGTTCGGTTCGAGTTCGAGTCTGGCAATGGGCGCGACATGGTGGCTCCGCTTATTTCCGGATTAATTGTAGGGGGAGAAGCCGTGCGCGACAAAGAGATACTGCTGATCACTAAGGGGCACCCGTTTCAACGCGAGCCATTCTTCCAGTTGTTCGATGCGCTGCCGGCGGTCAAATGGACACACGTCGAGCAGCCTGCGGCCCAGGTATTCTTCGATCCAAAGCTCGCGCAGCCGTACGACG
>JANLUG010000573.1:0-2034 GCA_031363335.1 Gammaproteobacteria bacterium | reverse complement strand
ATCTCGTTGGCGACCAACACCGCGGGACTCGTCAGCAACACGTGCCCGATGACGCGAATCCGCTTCGCGGTGATGACGCCGTCGGCCGGCAGTTCGTCGTGCTTCGACGCATCGAGTACGCGCTCTTCCGCGCCTTCGGCGATGTGTTCGCTGACGAGATCGATTTGCGAATCGGGTGTGTGCGGCCACGGGACCAGTATCAGCAGCCACACCACGCTGAGCACCGCGATGGCGACCGGCCACGGGTGCGCCCGCGCCAGATCGCGCCAATGCTCCAGGTTAGTCAGGCTGTCGTGGTGTTCCATTTCGTCCGGCGGATCAGTCCTTCTCACCCCATTGGACCTTTTTCGTCAATTGGTTACCGCGATTGAGTGCACAGATGGATGGCAGACGCAGCCGCGTATCGCCGATCCGGCGGCTGTCTTATAGTCGGGCGCAGGGGGAGAAAATGTCGATTCGTTGTACCAAACCATGGCTGCCGATCGATGCCGCGTCGCTTGCGGCGTTGCCGGGTCAACTCGGCATCTTCGAATTGGCGGATGCCTCGGGCGAGGTGATTTTCATCGGCCGGGCCGACGCGCGAAGTCTGTTCGGCCTGCGCAGCGAGGTGGCGCGTGCCGCGGCCGCGATTGCGGACGCGCGTGCGTTCCGAATGGAAGTGACCACCGCTTATCACACGCGCTATCTCGAACTGCTGATGTTGCACCGCGCCGATCACCAAGGTCTGCCGAAGCACAATGAACCGATGCCGAGCCTCGGCCGGCTATCGCCCGGTTGAGCTAGTTCACGAGGACTGAATCATGAATCTGACGTTGACCGCAGAGCAGGACCTGATCGTGTCGATGGTGCGGCGCTTCGTGCGTGAAGAGATCGTTCCGCTGGAATTGGGCCTGGATCCCGACGCAGACGAGTTGCCCGCAGCCGATGCGGCGAGGCTCGCGGCGAAGGTCAAGGAAATGGGTCTGTACGGTCTCGACATCCCGCCCGAGTACGGCGGCCCCGAGATCGATCTTATTACGCGCACGCTGATCGCGATCGAGATGTCGCAGCACCGCGCGGGTCTTTATGCGCCGTGTTATGGCGTGTTCGGCGGCGCCGGTCTCGCCCAGCTGTTCGAAGCGAACGACGATCAGAAGACGCGTTACCTGCAACCGATGCTTCGCGGCGAGAAACGCGGCTTCTTCGGCCTGACGGAACCCTCGGGGGGCAGCGATCCTGCGCGAGCGATCCGAACGCGGGCCGTCCGCGATGGCGACGACTGGATCATCAACGGGTCGAAGATGTTCATCTCCGGTGCCGATCGCGCCCACTTCGGTCTCGTATTCGCGCGCACCGATCCGGAGAAAGGACGCGGCGGCGTGACGTGTTTCATCGTGGATACCGACACTCCCGGTTTCCACGTCAGGCGCGTGGTGCACACGCTGAGGGCGGCCCGATACGCCACGGAACTGTCGTTCGAAGACATGCGTGTGCCGAACGCCAACGTACTCGGAAAACTCAACGGCGGTTTCGCGATCGCGAACGACCGCCTGTCGCGACAACGCATTCCGTACGCCGCCGGGTGTATCGGTGTCGCTGTTCTGGCCCATCAGATGGCGGTCGAATACGCCGGCCAACGCGAAACGTTCGGCGCGCCGCTGGCGAGTCGTCAGGCCATTCAATGGATGCTGGTCGACAACGAGATCGACATCGAGAACGCGCGCTGGCTGACGCTTGCCGCCGCCGATCGGGCCGAGCGCGGCGAAGACTTCCGCAAGCAGGCGGCGATGGCGAAGCTGGTTGCAACCGAAGGCGGCGGCCGCGTCGTCGATCGCTGCATGCAGATCTACGGTGGCTACGGTGTCACGAAAGACTTCCCGTTCGAACGCTGGTACCGCGAGATGCGGATCCGACGCATCGGCGAAGGTCCGAGCGAAGTGCAGCGCCACATCATCGCCAGAGACATTCTCGGCGCGTCGCTTCGTTAGTTGGGCGGAGGCGCCTTCAGAACGGAGGCGACTTCGGATGGGGTCGAGGGGGGGGGGGGGGGGGGGG
>JANLUG010000570.1:0-9329 GCA_031363335.1 Gammaproteobacteria bacterium | reverse complement strand
CATTCGTACTCGAGTCGTACACTTCCAGATACAGCGTCATGGCGCCCGCCGACGTAGCGAAGCTTCGCGACCGACCGGACTCGGCGGCTTTCGGCGCGCTGATGTTCAGATCGATGATTGCCGTCCGCAGCACGAGAACGTCTTCACCCGGTTGATCGGTGAGTTCGTATCCGCCCTTCTTCAGCACGTCGCGGAAGACTTCCGAGAACATAGTGCCCAGCGCTGCGCGGATGTCGTCCATATCCCTCGCGGAGATCGCCAGTGGATTCGTGGAGTTCTGATTGCGCTGCCAGTCTTTCTTGAATGCCACTGCACAATCGAGTAGCGCGACTTTGCGATAGCCGCTGAATTCGGCTTCCGGTCGCAGGTAGACGACCGCGAGCTTCGTATTGGGCCGTAGTTCCAGCCCGTCGAATGTCGTCTGCGGCGGCTGTTTCGCCGCGGCCGCGGCAAGTGGTAGCGCAAGCGCGATCAAAACGGTACCCACGAACGCGAACGCGAGGTTGCGACTCATCTTGATCTTCTCCTGCGTAGGTGCGCGATGCTGGCCTTGGGCGGCGCGGTCCGGCAACGTATCGCAGTTAGCTCGTAGACGCGAGAGCAGGGAATCGACATGGATGGATGGCGGGCGCTGACCGAGGGTTTTCCGTGGTTCGAAGCGCAGGGTTGCTTTCCGCTACCGGCCTACTCCGAGTTCATGCCGCCGCCGCGGCTCGGGCTCAGCCCGTGCGGCGAACTCGATACAACGCTCTTTGGCGCCGACGATCCGTACGGCTGGCGCGTATCGGAGTTCGACGAGCTGCGTCAGATAAAGCTCGGTTTCGAGAATGTCGCCAACCATGTGATGGCGCGTCTGATGCGGTTCCTGAACGACCGGGAACTCGACACGCTCCACGTCGCCGGCCCGAACCGGCGCAACCTGAAAGATAACCCGTACTGGTCGGACGAGCTGGCCTCGCACGCGGCCCAACTCGCTCGTCGGCGGCATGTGCTGCTGCTGGCATTGTCGATGTCGAAGACGCAGAACGATCGAGGTGTCAGGCCGTGGACGCTGTTCGGCGCGAGCGAACAAGGCCCGGAGCGCGCGTTCTGGCAGAGCTTCTATACGGCGCCGGGCGAGGAGATACCGCAGCGTCGGTCGCGCGAGGTCATTGCCGGGCTGTTGTCGGGCAGTTTTGGCGTGACGGTGGGCGACGCAACGGAACTCTATCGCGCGGGCTTTCGGCTGCTGCCGTCGGACAACGCAGTACGCTTTCCGCAGTGGGCGTTCGAACCACTGCCGAAATGGACACAACGTTATCTCGTCCACGATGAATCGCGCTTCCAGGACGTCCGCTACCTGCTGACATTCAGGCCGTTCAGCGCACTGCCTGAAGCCGTTCGTAACGGCTACCTCGAGGGGCGTATAGAACTGCTGCCGAGTCCGATCACGTTGCTGTTCTGGGGGATGCAGACCTTTCACGCGGCGAGTCGTCAACATCCGCTCGCAATTCAGTTCCCCGTGCTCAGGCTCGTGCCGCGCCATGAGGGGCGCGGCCTGCGCGTGCCGCAGTACGGCTGGTTGCGGCATTCACCCGGCGACGGTGTGGAGGCCGATGTCGACGATGGCCTGATCGTCAACGAGTACGCACGAACGCACCGCTGGGAGCGGCTGCCGCGAGACGAAGACCCGGTGCCGAAGCGACTGAAGGTATCGAGCGTCGCGACGACGCTGTTCAGCACCGAACTCTCCGATCTCGATCTCTACGGCAAGCCGATGGCACGCAACGCGCAGATCTGGACGCGCGACGGCGAGTTGATTCTCGACGGTCCGCGGGCGAACCGCGGCGACATAAAGCGGGCGGCGGCGCGGGTTCTTGGGGGCGGTGTGTTCCCGTACGTGTTCCGCTTCCCGGCGATGCGCGTGGGGAGGCATGAGGTGTATTGGCAGCGTCCGCTCGCTGCATGCGCCTTTCCCGAGCGCGGCGTGACGCAACTGTTGGATGTCGAACTGCCGGGTTACTTCACCGCATACGACTACGATCGCAGCGGATATGAGCGGCCGGTGGAACTCTATCCGCGGCTGCTGCGACGCGCCCACTTCGTCGATGCGCTGCACCGGATCGACTGCTCGAAGGACTACTACCGCGACGAGACCACCCTGAATGTCGTGAATGTCCTGAACATGGCGCAGCGCTGGGGGCGCGGCCGGTTGCCGCGCGAATTTGCGGAGCAGATGCTGCGGATAGCAAAGGGTCGGCAGCGCTTCGAGCCGTGGCTCGAGATCCTCGCGCAGCGCAGCGCCACGCCGGAGGTGACCGCGCGGCTGACAAGCGCGCTGCGGGATAGCGTCGAATCGAAACGTCGTAGCCGTTGGCCGAAAGCGCTGACCTATACCGCGACGGCGACACGCGCGTACGAGGAAGCCTACTGGCGCCATCTCGTCACGCTGTCGCACGGCGAGTTCGTCAACAAGTCGAACTCCGACGTGGTCGATGATGCGCCGACGCTCGGACACGTCTCCCACCCGAAGCGCGACCTGCACGCGCTGGGTGAATTCCTGATCGGCGAGTACCGCGCGGCAATCGCGGCGGCCGGCATGGACGGCGTCGCATACGTCGGCGAGCTGCCGTTCAAATGGGATACCGATTTCGAGTACGAGCATTTCGGCGGCTGGGTCGCCAACCAGGACGGCCGCGAGTACGAGCGCAACATCCTGATGGTGATTCCCGGCAAGGACCGATCGCAGGCGGTGGTGATGGGTGACCACTACGACACCGCGTACATGGAAGACGTTTACGAGACGTCGCGCGGCGGGAGCGGCGCGCGCATTTCGGCGCAGGGCGCCGACGACAACGCGTCGGCAACCGCCACGCTGCTGCTCGCTGCACCGATCTACCTCCAGCTTGCGAAGGAAGGGAAGCTCGAACGCGACGTCTGGTTGATTCACCTCACCGGCGAAGAGTTTCCGTCCGATTGCATGGGCGCGCGGGCGTTCTGTCAGTCGCTCGTCGAGCGCACGTTGAAGGTGCGTGTCGGCGACGAATGGATCGATCTGTCGGAGGTCGAACTCGGCGCCGTGCTGGTGATGGACATGATCGCGCACAATCGCGCGAGCGCGCGCGACGTCTTCCAGATCTCGCCGGGGCGCAGCGCTGCGTCGCTGCGCCTCGCGTACCAGGCGCACGTTGCGACGATGATCTGGAATACCAGCGCGGCTCGATGGAACCGTCAGGCCTCACGTCGGGGCTGCAGTCGCGGTGTTCGCAGCGCCGACGCGCTCACCCTGCCGGATGTCGCGTTGCATCCGGTGCTCAATGGCCAGGTGCGCACCACCGATAACCCGCAGAGCTCGCTGTTCAACACCGATGTGCAGATCTTCTCCGACATCGGCGCGCCGTGTGTGCTGATCATGGAGAACTACGACATCGATCGGTCGGGTTACCACGACACCAAGGACACGCTGGCGAACATCGACCTCGACTATGGTGCAGCAGTGTCGGCCATCTGCATCGAGACGATCGCGCGCGCGGCGGTGGAGCGGTAAGGATTGCCCGCTAGCGAAGGCGTTCCAATAGCGCCTTGCAACCGAGAATGCCCTCGCGTTCCGACAGTCGCTCGCCTTCGAACTCGATGCCGACATAACCGCGATAGCCGGCGGCGGTGACGATGTCGAGCATCCGTGCATAGTCGATCTTCGTCTCGTTGCCGCCGCTGCCGAAGTCGTAACACTTCGCGCTAACGGCCAGGGTGCGCCGCATCATCTTCTGTACAGCGTCGTAGGCGTCGACCGTGTCGGGGAAGTTGCCGAAATCCGGCAGCGTGCCGAAGCGGCGATGCGGCACTCGATCCATCAGCGCCATCAGCCAGACCGGATCGGACGAAGGTCCCCAGTGGTTCTCGATGAGAATGTTGATGCCTGCAGCATCGGCGTATTCGACGAGCAGCGGAAAGCTTTCGGCGCAGCGGTCGAGTGCGTCGGGATCGCCGTCGCGAGCACCGGTGTTGCAGCGAATGCTCTTGCAGCCGAGCACCGCTGCGATGTCGATCCACTTGTGATGGTTCTTTACCGCCTGCAAGCGGCCGGCCTTGTCGGGCGCGGCCATGCTGCCCTCACCGTCGCACATGATCAGCGGAATCGTCACGCCCAGTTCGTCGGCGTGTTTGCGAAATTGCTTGAGATAGGCGTACTGCGGCGACGGAAAGAACGTGTTGACCAGTTCGAGCGCGCCGATACCGAGCTCGTGCGTCAGGTCGAGCATGCCCATCTGGTCGATCTGTTTCGCGTAGAACAGCTTGTGCATCGACCACGCGGCCAGCGAGATCTCGAAGCGGGCGCCTGTTTGTGCAGTCACTCGGATACTCCTTCGAACAGGTAGGGCGCCAGTGTCGTTTGCGCTTCGACACGATACTTGTGCCAGCGATTGCCGCCGTAATACGCGAGGCTGCCGGGTTCCGCGGTGCCCTCGCCGTTGTAGTAGGTGATGCAATCGCGCAGCGGCGCGGTGGCGATGTCCATCTTGCGGCAGTGTTCGGCGTATTCGAGCTCCGCCTCCTTACGAATGTCGACGATGCGCTCGCCGCGATCGCGCATCGTTTCGAGCAGCCACACGACGTAGTCGCCGTGCGTTTCGATCGCATCGGTGAAGTTGAAACTGCCGCCGCCGCCCTGCGGACCGGCCACGATGAACAGATTCGGGAAGCCGTTGCTGTGCAGGCCGAGGAATGTCCGGGTGCCTTCCGACTGCCACTTCTGCGTCAGCGTGCGGCCGCCGCGACCGGTGATCATGTTGAACGTGGAGGTGGCCATCCACTGGAATCCGGTCGCGTAGATCAATACGTCGAGCGGATATTCGACGCCGTCATGCACCACGCCTCTTTCGTTGATCCGGTTTACGCCGTGCGGCGCGGTGTCGACGAGGTGGACGTGCGGCAGGTTGAATGTCGGCAGGTATTCGTCGTGGAAGGTCGGACGCTTGCAGCCGTAGGGGTAGTACGGTTTCAGCGCGGCGGCGGTCTTTGGATCTTTTACGATCGCATCTACCCGGGCACGGATCTGCTCCATGATGCGGAAGTTCGCGTCGAGCTGTTTCTCGATCAGCTCCTCGGCGCTGATCATATGGTCGTGTTGTTTGCGCTCTTTGAAGTCTGCGACTTTTCCAGCCAGATAGTCGTCGTTGGCCTGAATGGCAGTGCGGCCGGCCGAGATCTTCGCAAATCGGGCTCTTCGAGCGCGCGCCCAACCCGGCTCGTTAGCCCACGTCTGGATCTCTTCCTCGGTGGTCGCGCGCTGGTCGCGGATATCGATCGACGACGGCGTGCGTTGGAAGACGTAGAGTTCCTTGACGATCTTCGCGAGTTCCGGAATCGCCTGCACCGCGGTTGCGCCGGTGCCGATGATGCCGACGCGCTTACCTTTCAGGTCGATGTTGTAGTTCCAGCGCGACGTGTGGAAAACGAAACCCTTGAACGTCTCCATCCCTTCGATGCGCGCCAGCTTCGGCGTGGTCAGGATGCCGTTGGCGAGAATCACGAAGCGCGCGCGCATCCGGTCGCCGCGATTCGTCGTCACCGTCCATCGGCCGCTGGCTTCGTCCCAAGCCGTCTCTTCGACGGTGGTGTGAAACAGGCAGCGATCGTAGAAGCCGAACTTGTCGGCCATCTTCTGGCAGTACTCGAGAATCTCGAAGCCCGAAGCGAACTTCATCGACGGCACGTAGCCCATTTCCTCGAGCAACGGGAAATAGCTGTACGACTCGACGTCGCACGCGATGCCGGGATAACGGTTCCAATACCAGGTGCCGCCGACATCGCCGCCTTTTTCGCAGAAGCGCACATCCTGGAATCCTGCATCGCGCAGCTTGTGCCACAGCAACAGTCCCGCGAAGCCGGCGCCCACAACGAGGATTTCGCACTCGTCGGTCAGCGCTTCGCGCGGCACGGGGTCCGCGGAGTAGACGTCGTCGAGATACTTCGCGAACTCGCCTTCCATCGCCATGTAGTCGGCCGCACCCGCGCGCGCCTCTTTGAATTCGCGGTACTTCGCCTGCTCCGCGGCGTTGAACGTCGCGCCGGGCGGCAGCTCGGGCAGTGTCTTCAACGATTCGTCGGTGACGATCGAATAGCCCTTTCCGGCGATTCGGTCGTTCGCTTTGGCGGCGCGTGTGGCGAAGGTCTTCAGGCCGGTGGCCGGATCGATGCGAATTGACATGGACATGGTGGCGTTCTCGAAACGGGTTCGGTGGTTGCGCCAAGTATTGCGTGACGCGGCGGTGTGGGGAAGTGCGCGCAACGCCGAGCTTGCCAGTCGGTACTCGTCCTCGGATAGTCCAACGCTGGCCGGAATCATGTCCGCTGCTTCATCCCGCAATCCCGCTCCGCATGGAGACGATCATGAAGAAACAACCCGCACTCGCTTCGCATCCCAGCGTCATCGCACCGATCACGGGTGGCAGAGGTCGGCCGTTCGCCGCCTCGATGCTCGATGTCGCCGCCTATGGCTACACGGAGGCCGAATATCTGCTCGAAGGCACGGCCACGCGCTACCGGCTCGCACCCGGTGCGCAGCTCACACGCGATGGACACTGGCGAGTGGAACCTGCCGGCACCGCGCCGTTCCGCACGCGCATGCTCGTCTACCGGCCCAGCGGTGGCGCGCGTTTCAACGGTACTGTGGTGTTGACGTGGAACAACGTCACCGCCGGCTATGATCTGTTCGGCGCCGAGAGCCAGGAGTTGTTCGAAAGTGGTTACGCGCTGGTGTGTCTGACTACCCAGAAGGTCGGCATCGACGGTCTGCCGCCAACGCCGCAAGGTCTCGCCGCGTGGGATCCGCAGCGTTACGGAACCTTGACGATTCCGAGCGATGACTACTCGTACGACATCTTCACGCAGGGTGCGCGAGCGATCGGCAAGAACCGCGAGCGGCAGGCGATCGATCCGATGGGCGGGCTCTCGGTGCAGCGGGTCGTCGCGCAAGGCGCGTCGCAGTCGGCAGGGCGCCTCGGCACCTACGTCAATGCGATCCAGCCGATGAGTCGCGCGTTCGACGGTTTTATTCTGCAGATCTATTTCGGCACGGGGAGTGCACTCGAAGTCGGCGATACCGTTGTCAACATCAACGCCGCACCCGCGATGCGGCCGGGAGATCGCATGCGAGGCAGCAATCTGCTGCGCGATGACAACGGCGTGCCGGTATTTGTCGTCAACTCGGAACTCGAAGCGATTGCCTGCTATCCGGTGCGTCAGCCGGACACGGATACGTTCCGCTATTGGGAATCCGCCGGTACCTGTCACGTGTCGGCGCAGGGCCAGAGCGATCGTCAGGAGAAACTCATCCGCGACGAAGTGCGCGTAGTACCGCTTCAGCAGGGCATCAATCGAATCCCGATTCTGCCGCTGTACGATGCGGCTCTTCATCATATGCAGCGCTGGCTGACGCAAGGAGCGCCGCCGCCCGTAACGCCGAAGGTGGAGTTCGCCGGCGATCCGGCAGACGTGGTTCGGGATGAACACGGCATCGCCAAGGGCGGTATTCGCCTGCCGCAGGCGGACGTTCCGCTCGCGCAAAACAGCGCGATACCGCTCGCGGACGACGTGTTCGCGTATCTCCGAGGGTCGAGCCACGCATTTTCGGCAGAGAAGCTACGCACGTTGTACGGATCCAAGGCGAAATTTCTCGCGAGCTTCAAGGCCGCGGCGCAGCGTGCGGTGACGGCAGGCGTGCTGCTGCCGCGCGACATCGCAAAATTGGTGGCGGAAGCGGACGCGAGCTGGCGCGACTAAGCGGATCTGTCAGACACAAATGGCCCCCTGTTAAGCTCGGCTCTCTCGTTCGGAATCGGTGCACAAATGCGGCTTCGGCAAAGGATCCAGTTGAAGATCGGCCAGACGATGGTGCAGGGATTGTCCGTCGTGGAACGGGGTCTGCACGGCGTCAGCCTGAACATCTTCGACCCTGAAATCTCGCAAGACCCCTATCCGTTCTACAACCGCTTGCGGACCAAGGCGCCGGTTCATTACTCGATGGCGTTGCGCGTGTGGTGGGTGACCGAGTTCGATCTGGTGCAGGAGGTGCTGAGAGACAAACGCTTCGGTGCAGATGTGCGCAAGTTCCCCGAACGCGTGAAGAAGATCCTGCCGAATCTCGATGCAGACCAGCGCGAGAGCTTCGAACATCCGAGCATGCTGAATCTCGACCCTCCCGATCATTCACGGATTCGGCGGCTCGCATCGCAAGGGTTTATGCACAAGTTCATCCAGTCGCTGGAACCGCGCATTCGTCTGATTGTCGACGACTGCCTGCGACGTGTGAGCAACGACGCGACGTTCGACATCGTCGGCACGCTGGCCCAGCCGCTCCCGGCGATCGTGATCGCGGAAATGATGGGATTGCCGGAATCCGATCACGCGCGCTTTCAGGCGTGGTCCGAAGACCTGATCGACGGCACCGGTACTAACGACGCCGATAAGGTGCAGAATAGCTCGGCAGCGAGCAATGCCTTGATCGAGTACTTTCGAGGAATCATCAAGAGCCGCCGCGGCAATCCCGGCGACGACCTGATCGGCCAGCTGATACTGGCCGAGGAAGCCGGCGACACCCTGAGCGAACGTGAACTCTACAACACGTGTCTATTGCTGCTGGTCGCAGGTCACGAAACGACGACGCGGTTGATCGGCAACGGTGCGTATCTGTTGCTCAAACACGGGCTGTGGAGCGCGTTGCGCGACAACCCGGAGCGGATTCCCAACGCCATCGAAGAAATGCTGCGGTTCGAACCGCCCGTGCAGGCAACGCAGCGCTTCGTGCTGGAGGATCTGGAATTTCACGGCAAGCGCATGAAGCGGGGCGACACCGTTTTCGTCAGCATCGCGGGTGGAAACCGGGACCCGAGCGCCAACAGTGACCCTGAGGGGTTCGATATCTACAGGGAGAAGGCGAAACAGGTGTCATTCGGCTATGGCATCCACCTTTGCATCGGCGCGTCGCTCGCTCGCCTGGAGGCAAAGGTCGCCTTCGAAAGACTGTTGGCGGAGTTCCCCGATATGCGTTTGTGCAGCTCCGAACCGCACTGGGGAAGTAACCCGTTCTTTCGGGGGCACGACAGTCTTCTTGTCAGCAAGCGGTGAGTGTCCTACCGACGAACAGGCTTGCGGCGATGGTCATGGTGCTCTGCGTCGCGGGGGGCTGCGGAGAGAGCACCACACCGCACGCCGATTCGCATCCAATCGTCAACTTCTACAACTGGTTCAACGACGTGAGTCCCGACGCGCTCGCGGAGTTCACGCGTGCGACCGGTATCGAGGTCGTCCACGACGTGTATGACTCGGACGAAGCTCTGGAAGGCAAA
>JANLUG010000566.1:0-3887 GCA_031363335.1 Gammaproteobacteria bacterium | reverse complement strand
GACGGCCCAATCGTTGCGCGCGAACGAATCGCCGCAGGAACAGGCTTATATCGACGCAGTCGCCGCACGCTACAGCGAATCCGGTGAGGGGCGCGCCGCACTCGATCGCGCCTACTCCGATGCGATGGCGAAACTCGTGGCGGCCTATCCACAAGATCTCAACGCGGCGACGTTGTATGCGGAATCGCTGATGGATCTGAGTCCGTGGGACTACTACAAGGCCGACGGCTCGCCGAAACCCGATACTACGATTGCGATCGCACAGCTTGAACGCGTGAAGGCTGCGGACCCGCAACATCCCGGCGCGCTGCACTTCTATATCCATGCGGTCGAAGCGACGGCAACACCGGAGCGCGCCGAAGTCGCGGCCGACGAACTGGGCGACCTCGTTCCGGTCGCCGGCCACCTGGTGCACATGCCGGCGCACATCTATCTGCGCGTGGGCCGCTATCACGATGCCGTTACGTCCAACGAGCTGGCCGCAGCAGCGGACGAAGACTACATCGCGCAGTGCAACGCGCAGGGCTTCTATCCGGCGGTGTATTACCCGCACAACCTGCATTTCCTGTGGTATGCCGCGATGATGGAAGGACAGAAGCAACTGTCGCTCGACACCGCGCGCAAGATGGCGCAACACGTGCCGCTCGACTTCGCGCGGACGACGCCGGAAGTGCAGCAGTATCTGCCGGTGCCGATCTACACGCTGGTGCGGTTCGGATTGTGGGACGACATGCTGGCCGAACCGGCACCGCCGGAAGGCGTGCCGTTCGCAACGGCGATGTGGCACTACGGCCGCGGCGTTGCCTACGCCCGCAAAGGCGATGTCGCCAACGCGAATGTCGAATTGAAGGCGCTGAAAGCAGACTCGAATCTCGGCGCCACGGTGTCGATTCAAGGCAAGCCGGAGATCATCAACGGCATGGTGTCGGTGGCCACCGATCTCGTCACCGCGGCCATTGCGAATGCGCACGGCGATCACGCCGCGGAAGTTGCCGCGCTGGAACACGCCGTGAAAACGCAGGACGCGCTGCAGTACACCGAACCGCCGTACTGGTTCTATCCGGTCAGGCAGAGTCTCGGCGCGGCATACCTGCGCGCGAAACGTCCGGCCGATGCGGAGCGCACGTTCAACGAAGACCTCGCGTATTTCCGCAACAACGGCTGGTCGTTGTGGGGCTTGGGCGAGGCGATCTCGGCGCAAGGCAAAGACCCGAGCAAAACGCGCGAAGCGCAACAGCTCGCGTGGCAATACGCCGATATTCCCGCGGGGCAGGTTCTGAACTGATGCAGGAGTCGGCACCACCGCGAGTGTTGGGTTTCCACACGCGCGCCGTGCACGCCGGCGCGCGACCAGAGCCGGTGACCGGCGCGCGCGCCATTCCGATCTTTCAAACCACGAGCTACGTATTCGAAGACGCAGACGCCGCATCGGCGTACTTCAATCTGCAGGAGTACGGCAACACCTACTCGCGCATCATGAATCCGACGGTTGCCGCCTTCGAAGAGCGCATCGCGAATCTCGAGGGTGCCGTCGGCGGCGTTGCGTTTGCGAGCGGGCTCGCGGCGCAGACCGCGGCGCTGTTCACGTTGCTCGAACCGGGCGATCACGTCGTTGCGTCGAGCGCGTTGTACGGCGGCACCGTCACGCAGCTGAAGCACCTGCTGCGCAAACTGTCGGTGGACCTCACGTTCGTCGATGCCGATCGGATCGACGCGTGGCGGGAAGCGCTGACACCGAAGACGAAGCTGCTGTTCGGCGAAACGATCGGCAATCCGGCCGGCAACGTGCTCGACATCGAAGTATTGGCGCGCATCGCTCACGACCATGGCGCCCCGTTGATGATCGACAATACGTTCGCCACGCCGTATCTGTGCCGCCCGCTCGAATGGGGTGCGGATATCGTGGTGCATTCCGCGACGAAGTTCATCGGCGGGCACGGCACCAGCATCGGCGGCGTGGTGGTGGACGCCGGGCGCTTCGATTGGTCGAACGGCCGTTACCCGATAGTCGCCGCACCGTCGCCGGCGTATCACGGCCTCTCGTTCCACGAGACGTTCGGAATGTACGGCTACCTGATGAAGCTGCGCGCCGAAACGCTGCGCGACCTCGGTGCTGCGCTCGCGCCGTTGAATGCGTTCCTGTTTATGCAGGGGCTCGAAACGTTGCCGTTACGGATGAAAGCGCACGTCGCCAACGCCAACGCAGTGGCGCGATTCCTCGCATCCGACGGTCGCGTCGAACGGGTTCGCTATGCCGGGCTCGACGACAGTCGGTATCGACCGCTGCGCGAAAAATATCTGCCGCGCGGCGCGGGGGCCGTGTTCTGCTTCGACCTCGCCGGCGGCCGCGCCGCCGGTCGCACGTTCATCGAGGCGCTGAATCTCTTTTCGCATCTGGCGAACGTCGGCGACGCGAAATCGCTGGTGATTCACCCCGCCAGCACGACGCACCGCCAGCTCAGCGACGCAGAGTTGACCGCCGCCGCGATCGGACCCGGCACCATTCGACTGTCGATCGGCATCGAGGATGCGGACGATCTGATCTGGGATCTGCAGCAAGGCCTGAACGCGGTAGCGAACGCAGGATGAGTGAAGCTAAGCCCAAACCGTATCAGGACGCTGCCGTCATCCAGAGACTCGTCGGCGGCGCGCGAACGATCGCGATGATCGGTCTGTCGGCGAATCCGCTACGCCCCAGCCACTTCGTCGGCTTCTACCTGCTGCGGCACGGCTTCCGCGTGATACCGGTGAATCCGCGCGAGCGTGAAGTGCTCGGCCAGCGCAGCGTAGAGAATCTCGGGCAGATCGACGTGCCGGTCGACATCGTGGATGTATTCCGCGAGCCGAGCGTCGTACCGCAGATCGTTGACGACGCAACCAGGATCGGCGCCAAAGCGCTATGGCTGCAGTTCGGCGTGATTCACCAAGAAGCTGCCGCACAAGCCCGCGCGAACGGCCTCGATGTGGTGATGGATCTGTGCCTGAAGATCGAACACGCGCGCTACCTCGGCCGCATGCACTGGCTCGGCTTCGACACCGGCGTGATCAGCGCTCGCCGTAGACCACTCGTCTGATGCTGCAACGCCTGCGAGCGTGGCGTCGCGCACGCATCCTCGAGCGCCATGCCATCACCGACGACGTCTGGCGACACTCTGTAGATCAGCTGCACATACTCGACCGGCTCGACGACGACGAAATTGCCAAGCTGCGCGAACTCGTCACGTTGTTCCTGCACCAGAAGAAGATCGTTGGCGCGCACGAGTTGCAGGTCGACGACGCGATGAAAATCACCGTTGCGGCACAAGCGTGCCTACCGATCCTGAATCTCGGGCTCGACTATTACCGCGGCTGGTACACGATCATTCTGTATCCCGGCGCATTCGTCGCGCATCGCGAGGTGCACGACGAAGACGGCCTCGTTCATACCGGTTACGAGGAACTCGACGGCGAATCGTCCGAAGGCGGACCGGTGGTGCTGTCGTGGGAAGAGGCGCAACCGTTACCCGCGGACGAGGTCTACAACGTCGTGGTGCACGAGTTCGCGCACAAACTCGACGAATCGACCGGTGCGCCGAACGGTCTGCCGCCGTTACACGCGGACATGAGCATCGAAACCTGGTCCACGGTAATGACGGCAGCATTCGACACCTTCAACGCCCTGCTCGATCGCAACGAGGAACCGCCGTTCGACGACTACGCCGCCACCGACCCGGCCGAGTTCTTCGCCGTCGTCACCGAGTTGTTCTTCGCGGCGCCTGATGTGCTGATCGACGCTTACCCGGACGTGTATGCGCAGCTTCGTGCGTTTTTTCGACAGGATCCGATATCGGTGTACGTACCGGTTTGATAGTCGGCACCGCAGCGCGACTTCGATCGGGGTCGAGGGG
>JANLUG010000557.1:0-1768 GCA_031363335.1 Gammaproteobacteria bacterium | reverse complement strand
CATGGCGCCTCAGGGTCCGCGCACCGACCCGCCGCCGCTCGCCCCAGTCACCCGCGACTCCGTTCGGGAGTGACATCGAGGCTTCAACAACCACTGTGACGTCCTAACAAGTCAAAAGCCGGTGCCAGGCACCGTCTGGTGACTTGTTACATCGGTTCACCCGCTACGGGCAAAACCTACAACCTTAGGTGGACAAGCTGCGATCAGGTGGAGGTGGAGGCTTGTAGCGCCGTCCCGTTACGGAACCCTGAGGCGCCATGGATGGCGCCGTTCGGAGCGACCAGGGACGGCTCGAGCGTGTCCGGTGCATCAAGCCTCCACCTCCACCGGGATTCAGCACCGTTCCACCACCCCCGCTATCGCCGCCACCACGCGTGGTGCGAGATTTTCTCCGGTCAGTCGCTCGATCGTTTCGAGCCCACCGGGATTTGCCAGATTGAATTCGACGATCCACGGATAGGCGATGTCGACGGCCACGAACTGAATGCCGTGTTCGATCAGGTGTTGAGCCGCGAGCGTGGCGAGGTTTGCGACTGCGGGTGTGAGCGAGACGATTTCGGCGTGGCCGTCGAGTGCGAGGTTTACGCGGTGGTCTGCGCCGGGGCGTCGCAGGTAGGCGCCGATCACTTCGCCGGCGGCTAACAGCACGCGCGTTTCACCGCGTTCTATTTCGGGGACGTAGCGTTGTAAGAGGCAGTAGCTCGAGCCGTCGTGACCGGTCAGAGCGTCGAGGATCACATCGAGGTTCGGGTCGCCGGCGTGCAGTCGATAGACGTCGCGGCCGAAACTCGCAGCGGGTGGCTTGACGATCCAGTCGCCGCCGGATTCGATGATCGTGCGCAGCCAGTTCGTGTCGCGGCTCGCGTAGGTCGGCGGGTGGTGATGTGCGAGCGGTCCGAGGGCGAGCGAGTACTTTGCGTGGTGCATCATCAGGGCGCTCGCGCTCGTGACGAAGCGGCGTTGATCGAGCAATTGCAGCAACTGCATGCGATCGAGAAACGAATCGCGCGCGCCGAGGCCGATGGGCCAGATCAGATCGAATCCATCGAGCGGTGTGTCGTGCGGCGCGATGCAGACGCCGGAAGCGCTCAAGCGAACGTCGTCGTGATCGGCTTGCGTAACGTCCCAACCGGCCGCCGCCCACGCGTCGGGCAAACGTCGATGGTTGTCGTTGCGCGGCACACCGCGTGTGCTCGTCAGGAAGCAGATGCTCGGCATGGCTCGCCTCGAAGAGTGCCGTGTTCTACATGGTAGACTCGCACCTTCGCAACCAATAACGCGCGTCATGACGAAACTCGCGGAACATTCACTACCTCGCGAACGGGTGCCGGTGTTCGAGCCTCCGGTTGTCGATACGGCTGATCGTCAAAAACTGAAGGACGAGATCAAGGCGCTGCTCGCCGCCAAGAACGCGGTGCTCGTGTCGCACTACTATGTCGACGGCGACATCCAGGATGTCGCGGAGGAGTCGGGCGGATGCGTGTCCGATTCGCTCGAGATGGCGCGGTTCGGCCGCGATCATCCGGCAACCACGCTGGTTGTCGCCGGCGTGAGGTTCATGGGCGAAACCGCGAAGATCCTGTCGCCCGACAAACGCGTGCTGATGCCTACGCTGAAAGCGGAATGTTCGCTCGACCTCGGCTGTCCGCCCGACGAATTCGAAGCGTTCTGCAATGAAAACAAAGACCGCACCGTTGTCGTCTACGCGAATACGTCGGCGCAGGTGAAGGCGTTGTCGGATTGGGTCGTCACGTCGAGCATTGCGCTG
>JANLUG010000538.1:0-1656 GCA_031363335.1 Gammaproteobacteria bacterium | reverse complement strand
CCACGCTTGCCCTTGCCCCGCCGTACATCGCCAAAGCGCAGCTTGCGTAGTCCGCCGGTACCCTCAATGACATCGCCGGCTTCCGGATTGGTCATCAGGACATTCTGTAGCGCCCGATAGGCGTCATCGTCCAGATGGCTGGCGCGATGACGTTCGAATGCAGGCAACTCGACGAACAGCGCTTTCACGTTTGTCAGTATACGCAGATTGCGTACCTACGCAAGTTGCGTAGTGTTTATTTCCTGCATTTGAATTGGCGCTTATGGTCCTGATTGGCTCGAGATCGCGAGAAATCTCGGTAGCGCCTCTAGGTCAAGGCCGAGTATCTCGGCGGCCTTTTCGTCGGAGATCCGTCCGTTGGACGCGAGCGCGCACACCTGGCGCTGCCACGTCGTCGCGCTCTCCCTTGCCAACGCCGGCCCCGGTTCAGTCTTGTTCCAACCATTCTTGCGAAACTCCCGCCACAACGCGCGAACCGTCTCCTGATCGATCCGCCCGATGTCCTGCAGACGGTAGATCCACGCGCCCATGCTGAGCCCCCATTCATGCTTGAGAAGCACCAGCTCCATCGGTGAGACGGAACTCCCCACGTAGATCTTTTTAACCGCCGATCTTGGCGCCAAAAGCGCACCCGCAAAGCGATGGCACGCGCGCTCTTCATCGAGCCCGTCCTTCAGCCGACCGGCCATCACCAGATGACCGAGCTCATGCGCCAACGTGAAGCGTTGCCGATCGCCTGGCCAGTCCGCGCCGACCACCACTACAGGCCAATCGCCCTCGTGCGCCGCGAGGCCGTCGAACCAACCATCGCTGATCGACACGTGCACCACACGCACGCCGTGCGCTTCCAGCAGATTCGTCAGGTTCGAAATGGGCTGCAGCCCGAGACCCCACGCGTCCCGTAAACCTTCAGCCACGTCCTCGATCGCCTCCATGCTGACGATCCGACTCTGTCGCGAGGGCAGAGCAAACGTCGGCGACCGCAACTCGGGCACCAGCATCTCGATCTCACGTCGCAGCCCGAGCTGCTTGCGAATCTCGTCGTGGATCATCCGTTTAGAGACCGGCGTCATCCGGCTGCTCGCGCGGTACTCGACATTGGTGAGTTCGCGAGGCACGTCGTCGGTGAAGTGCACAACCGGCACTCGCAGCCCCTTCGCTATGGCTGCGAGCACAGGCTCAGACGGCCGGATCACGCCGCGCTCGTACTTCGACACGGCCATCGCGGACACGCCTGCTTCAGCAGCAAGCGCCCGAAGGCTCATGCCGGCGGCCGTCCTGGCCGACTTGATTCGCTCGTTGAGCATCGGTCTACAAAAGGACCTTGGTTTACAAAAACATCATTTGACAGAGAGTTTGTAAACCATACACTTTGCTCCTCGTCGATACAAGCCGACGCCGTCGCAACCAGGGCCGCCGATGAACCACCTTATATATGTCAATCCGACGCTCGCGACCGGCCTGCGCAAACGCTTGCTGCGCGAAACCGGTCAGGACTTCAGCGCCGCGCTCGAGTGCCTGTTCCGGGAGGTAGTGCCGAAAGGCTGCCAGCGATACGGCTCGATGCACCGCCGCGTGGTCGCGTACATCAAGCGACATTTCCGCAATCGCATCGTGCGCGAGGTTCGGCAGGGAACCGGCCGTCGCGAAGTGTGG
>JANLUG010000477.1:0-2648 GCA_031363335.1 Gammaproteobacteria bacterium | reverse complement strand
GATTCGTGTACGTTTCCAACATGACGCCGGCAACCTCGGTCAGCGTCGTGGACGTAAAGGCCCGCAAATTCGCGGCCGAGATCGAAATCTCGGGCTGTAGCCTCGTCTATCCGATCGGTAACCGCGCCTTCGCATCGCTGTGCGGCGACGGCACGGTGCAGGTCGTCTCGCTCGACGAGCAGGGCAAAATGAAAGGGCGCGAACGCAGCGAGAAGTTCTTCGACCCCGACAAAGATCCGGTCACCGAGAAGGCGTCGCGCTTCGGCAACACCTGGCTCTACGTTTCCTTCAACGGATACGTTCACCCCGTCGCGTTAGACGGCGGCAAGGCGAAGCCCGGCAAGCCGTGGTCGTTGTTCACCGACAAGGAACGCGCCGATGGTTGGAAGATCGGTGGCGCGCAGTTCAACGTGGTGCATCAGAGCCTCGGTCGTCTGTTCGTGGTCGTGCACAAAGGTGGACCTTACAGCCACAAGGAAGCCGGCAAGGACGTGTGGACTTACGATCTCAAAACGTCGAAGAAGCTCGGCTCGATCGCGATGGTTGCCCCGGTGACGTCGTTGGCGGTGACGAAGGACGCCGCGCCGCTGTTGGTCGCGGATTACCCGGCGACACCGGCCATCTACGTTTATGACGCCCTCAAAGGCACGCACCTGCGCACGATCGACGGTCCGCCGATCGTGCCGGGCTTCATTCAGGTGCCATGAACGTCGATCCCGTCATCGCGACGATCATCCGGTTTGCGCTGGGCTGGCTGTTCCTGGCTGCATCCGCCCATAAGCTCAGAGATATGGTCGACTTTCGTTCGATACTCGCAACGTATCGGGTTCTGCCCGATGGCCTCGTCGCTGTCGCGGCCTGGTTGGTCGTCGCAATGGAGGTCTGTATCGGGATCGGCATGCTGTGGCAGTTCCGCGCCGCGTATCTCGGCGGCGCGGCGCTGCTGCTTGCATACGCAGGCGTGATGACGATCAATCTGGTGCGCGGTCGGCGCTTCATCGATTGCGGCTGTGGCGGCGCTACGCAGCCGTTGTCGCGCGGGTTGGGGCGGCGTAACTTGGTGCTCTCAGTCGCATCGCTGAGGGCGCTCGGGCGGGCGCCGCCACGGCCGTTGGGCTGGATCGACATCGTCAGCATGATCGCGGGCGTGCTCGTGTTGGGCACGTTGTACGCCGCAACGAATCAATTGCTCGCGGCGCGCGCGCGTCTCGAAGAGTGGGTGTGATGGACGCACTGATCGTCTCGAATGTCGTGTTGTGGATTCTCGTGATCGGCCTCGCGTTCGTCGTCTTCGCGTTGACGCGTCAGATCGGCGTATTGCACGAACGTGTGTCGCCGGCCGGCGCATTGACGTTGTCCGGCGGTATCAAATCCGGAGAAACGCCACCGGCGTTATCGCTGACGACACTCGACGGCGGTGTGTTGAAGCTCGATTCGTTCGCGGCCAGCGGGCGCGGCGTGCTGCTGTTCTTCCTGTCGCCGACCTGTCCGCTATGTCGTTCGCTGCTGCCGGTCGTCACGCGCATCGCGAAAGAAGAGCGCAAGTGGCTCGACCTGGTGTTCGCAAGCGACGGCGGCACGAAGGCGGAACACGAAGCGTATGTCGTGGAGCGGCAGATCGAGGCGTTTCCGTATGTGATCTCGCAGGAACTCGGCGTGGCATTCCGGGTGGGCAAATTGCCGTACGCCGCGTTGCTCGACGAGAAAGGCGTGCTGGTCGCGAAGGGATTGGTCAATTCACGCGAGCACGTCGAGAGCCTGTTCGAAGCAAAACGGCTGGGTGTGGCGAGCGTCAACGAATACATGAGCGCCAAGGCGCGCGATGAAACCGAGGTGACTACATGAACTGGCTCGATAACTGGATCACGAAGGGGACACGGCGAGTGGCCCGGCATACCTCACGACGCGATTTTCTTTCGCGCATGGGTGTCGTGCTCGTCGGCAGCGCCGCCGTGCCGCTGTTGCCCGTGGCGCGTGCCAATGCGGCCGACGGGCCGCGCGCGCCGCAACCGCAGGAGAAAGGTGATCCGCTCAGCTGCGACTACTGGCGCTTCTGCGCGCTCGACGGATATCTGTGCGGCTGCTGCGGCGGTTCGACGAACAGCTGCCCGCCCGGTACGGAATCGTCGCCGGTGACGTGGATCGGCACCTGCCGCAACCCGGTCGATGCGAAGGACTACATCATTTCGTACAACGATTGCTGCGGTAAGACCGCGTGCGGTCACTGCAATTGCAATCGCGACGAGGGCGATCGCCCCGTCTATCAACCCGCGAAGAGCAACGACATCAACTGGTGCCACGGCACGAAGACGAACATGTACCACTGTTCGACGTCGGTCGTGTTGGGCCTAGCTGTTGCGAATTGAGTTACGCATCCACTCGCTCGTTGCCGCCGTGCTTCTTTGCGGCGGGGCCAATTCGTGGGCGGATGCGCATCAGGACTACGTACTCAATTGTATGGGCTGCCATATGGTCGACGGCAGCGGTGCGCCGCCGACCATCCCCAGCTTCAAGGATCGCGTCGGTTACTATCTAACGATTCCCAACGGTCGCGCGTATCTGGTGCAGGTACCGGGGGCCGCGAACTCCCTACTCGACGATCGACAGTTGACCGAGGTATTGAACTGGATGGTCGGCGAATTTGCCGG
>JANLUG010000903.1:0-5499 GCA_031363335.1 Gammaproteobacteria bacterium | reverse complement strand
GCAACGACCGCATCCGCGCGCAATTCGTCATTCAGGCAACCGGACCCGCGAACCGCCCGAAGCTGCCCGGCATTCCCGGCATCGCCGATTTCCAAGGCCACACTTTCCACACGTCGCGCTGGGATTACGACTACACCGGCGGCGACCACCACGGTGGTCTGACGAAGCTAGCCGACAAGCGCGTCGCGATCATCGGCACCGGTGCGACGGAGAAACAATGCGTGCCGTTCGTCGGCGAGTGCGCGAAGAAGCTGTACGTATTCCAGCGCACGCCGTCGTCGGTCGATCTGCGCGGCAATAAACCGACCGATGAATCGTGGTATCGCGAGCAAGGTCCCGGCTGGCAGCGCGCGCGCCGGGAGAACTTCGCCGCGGTGCTGACCGGGCAGAATTTCGGCGAGGATCTCGTTGCAGACGGCTGGACCGACATCGCGCGGCGCATCGGTATTTCGTTGATGAATCGCGGCAAGGATACGGGCGATCTCGACATGGAAGAGATCATGCTGCGCGCCGAGATCGCCGACTTCCAGAAGATGAACGAGATCCGCGGCCGCGTCGACGATACGGTTTCGAAAGCCGATCACGCCGAGGCGCTGAAGCCGTGGTATCGGCAGTTCTGCAAACGGCCGACGTTCAACGACGAATACCTCGCCGCGTTCAACCGGCCGAACGTGCAGTTGATCGACGTATCCGAATCGAAAGGTGTCGAGCAGATCACCGAGCACGCGGTGGTGGCGAACGGCGTTACGTACGAAGTGGACTGCATCATCTATGCGACCGGTTTCGAGATCACCACATCGGCGCATCGCCGCGTTGACTTCGACACGATCGGACGCAACGGTCAGTCGCTATACGATCATTGGAAGGACGGATACAGGACGCTGCACGGTCTTACGAGTCACGGCTTTCCAAACTGGTTCACCATCGGCATCAATCAGAACGGCCTGTCGCCGAACATGACGGCGATGTTCGACGATCAAGCGGTGCACGTGGCGCACATCATCGACACGGTCAAAACGCGCGGCATGCGGGTGGTCGAAGCAACCGCCGACGCCGAAGAGGCGTGGATCAAACAGATCGTCGCGCTCGCCGGCTTCGGCGCGCAGGCGTTTCTGGAAGCGTGCACGCCGGGTTACTACAACCGCGAAGGCAAGAGCGCCGGCGCGAACATGCAGAACTCGCCGTACGCACCGGGCATCAATGCGTTCAACGCGCTGCTGAAGGATTGGCGCGACGCCGATACGCTGGACGGCATGACGATCGGCTGACGACAGCGCGCGGTCGCGTCGATGTTTGCGCGCGTCGCGGCCGACGCGATCGCGCCGCTGTGCGGTTGGGCCATGTGTCGCCAGATGATATCGTCCGCACCCCACGCAAGGTTCGTCACGCTCGACGCTCGACATGAAAGCCTACGCTGTCGCCATCACGCTGCTGCTGGTCATCTTCGGATCGATCGGCGGTTACCTGTACAAGCGCTTTAGCGCGTTGGCGAGCGCGGATTTCTCGCCTCCGCCGGTGACGATCGCCGCCTCTGTCGCAAGCCTCGAGACCTGGAGCGAGACGCTGAACGCAGTCGGCACGATCCAGGCGGTTCGCGGCGTGGAGCTCACGTCGGAAGGCAGCGGCGAGATCATCGAGATCCGGTTCGCTTCCGGCGACCACGTGTCCGCGGGCCAGCCCCTCGTGGTGCTGAACAACAAGGAGGAACTGGCGAGCCGGCGCAATCAGGCCGCCGCGCTGGAGCTGGCAGAGCTGTTGTTCGAGCGCGATCGAACGCTCATCGAGCGCCACTCGATTCCCCAGACGCAGTTTGATCGCAGTCGCGCCGATCTGGAACGCGCTCGCGCGCAGCTCGCCGAGACAGAAGCGCGACTCGCAAACAAACGTATTGAGGCGCCATTTGCGGGCACCATCGGCATCAAGCAGGTGGACGTCGGCGATTATCTCTCTCCGGGAACGGTGATCGCGACACTGCAGGATCATTCGGACCTCGAGATCGACTTCACCGTTCCCGCCCGCTACACACCTCAGTTGCGCGCGGGCTTGGGCGTGAATGTGCGCGTCGATGCTTACCCCGACCGCACCTTTAGCGCGATAGTGACTGCCGTCGATGCCCGCGCCGATCCCAACACGCGCAACGTGCTGCTGCGCGCGCGGCTCGAGAAGGACAGCGGCCTGTTGCCAGGTATGTTCGCGGAGCTCGATGTGGATCTCGGCGACCAGCACGAGGTCGTTACGATCCCGGAGACGGCGATGACGTACTCGCTGCAAGGCAACACCGTGTATGTGATCGAGCCGACGGAAGATGGGGCGCTCACCGCCAACGCGCGGGTGGTGAGCGCGGGTAAGGTGCGCGCCAGTCGAGTGGCCGTGCTCGACGGCGTGCGCTCCGGCGAAAAGGTGGTGAGCGTCGGGCAGAACAAACTCTACCGTGGCGTGCGCGTCGTCATCGACGAGAGCGTGGCGCTGTGAAGGCGCGTTTCACCGACCTCTTCGTGCATCGGCCGGTCCTTGCGCTCGTGCTGAGCGCCGCGATGCTGCTGCTGGGCATTCAGGCCGGCATGCAGCTTTCGCTGCGCCAGTATCCGGAGGTGGAGAGGAGCGTCATCTTCGTCAACACCGCTTATCCGGGTGCCAGCGCGGAAACCGTGCAGGGATTCGTCACCACACCTCTGCAGCGCCGCATTGCGGCCGCGAAAGGGGTCGAGTTCGTCACGTCGCAGAGCGATCCGGGCGTCTCGCAGATCGAGGTGAACGTGCGCCTCGGCGAGAACTCGACGGAGGTGCTGGGCGAGATCATCGCGAAGGTGAACGAAGCACGTTTTGAGTTGCCGCGCGACGTCGAGGATCCGGTCGTCAGCAACCGCTCGGGCGGCGACGCGATGATGTACATGGCGCTGCTCTCCGAAGAGATGAGCGTGCAGCAGCGTGCGGATTACGCGATGCGCTTCATCCAGCCGGTGCTCTCCACGGTGGAGGGGGTGGGTGAGGCACGCGTGCTCGGCAGCGGCAACTTCGCGATGCGCATCTGGTTGAACCCCACGAAGATGGCGGCGTTCGGTGTGACGGCCACGGACGTGGACGATGCCGTGCGCCGCGACAACTACATCTCGGCGGCCGGAACCACGCGCGGCGAATTGGTGCGCGCGAGCGTCGATGCGGAGACGGATCTCGAGGATCCGGAGCGGTTCGCCGCAATCGTGGTGCGCCAGGACGGTGATCGTCGCGTCAGGCTCGGCGACGTCGCGAAGGTGGAGCTGGCCAGCGAAACGTACGAGTCGGCGGTGTACTCGAGCGGCAAAGAAACGGTTTTCATCGCGATCACCGAGGCGCCCGGCGCCAATCCGCTCGAGATGACCGCGCGCGTGAAGGAGAAGGTGAAGGAACTCAACACTCAGCTTCCCGCCGACCTGACGATCTTCATGGATTCCGATGGCTCCATCTACATCGGCGAAGCATTGAAGGAAGTGATGCGCACGCTGATCGAAGCGTCGGTCATCGTCGTGCTCGTGATCTTCCTGTTCCTGGGGTCGTTGCGGGTAGTGGCGATTCCGATCGTCGCCATACCGCTCTCGTTGGTCACCGTGCTGTTTCTCATCTGGGTGATGGGGTTCTCGATCAACCTGCTGACGCTGCTCGCGATGGTGATCGCGATCGGTCTTGTAGTAGACGATGCGATCGTCGTGGTGGAGAACGTGCACCGCCACATCGAAGCGGGTAAACAGCCGCTCGACGCCGCGCTCATGGGCGCGCGCGAAGTGGCGACGCCGGTCATCGCCATGACGCTGACATTGGTGGCCGTGTATCTGCCGATCGGTTTCCTCGGCGGCCTCACCGGTGTGCTCTTCAGCGAGTTTGCGCTGACGCTCGCGGGTGCGGTGGTGGTCTCCGGCGTGATCGCGCTCGTGTTGAGCCCGATGATGTGCGCGTACCTGCTGAAGGACCACGACCACCAGGGTGCGGCGGCGAGCTGGTTGGACGCGCGGTTCCAGGCGCTGCATCAGCACTATGAGCGCTGGCTAGGCCTTTGCCTCGACAACCGGGGCGCGGTGATGCTGTTCGGCGGCGTCGTGCTCGCAAGCCTGCCGGTGTTCTACCAGCTTGCGCAGCGGGAACTCGCACCGGAGGAAGACAGCGGCAATATCTTTGCGATGGCCACACCGCCCGACTACGGCAGCCTCGAATACACCACCTATTTCCTCGACCAGATGGTCGATGCCTGGAAGACCGTGCCCGAGGTCGCGCATTCGTGGCAGGTGAACGAGCCCACGTCGGTGTTCGGTGGTCTGCAGCTGAAGCCGTGGAGCGAACGCGAGCGCAGCCTCGAAGAGATCCGCCAGGAAATTCAGCGCAAGTACGACGGCATCAGCGGCCTCGAGATCTTCACCTTTGCTGAAGGTGGATTGCCCGGCGCGTCGGGCGGGTTGCCCGTACAATTCGTGATCTCCGGCAATGTCGGCTATCAGGAGCTCGACCGCGTGGCCGACGAGATGCTCGCCAAGGCGCGACAATCCGGCGTGTTCGCGTTCGTCAACAAAGACCTGCGATTCTCGCGACCGGAGGTAGGCGTCAGCATCGACCGCGAGCTCGCGGCGCGCCTCGGCATCTCGATGGAAGACATCGGCCGCACGTTGCAGATCATGCTGGGCGAGGTGGAGACAAACCGCTTCAGCATCGAAGGACGCAGCTACAAGGTGATCCCTCAGGCCGACCGCGGCTTTCGCCTGACCAAGGAGTGGCTCGAGCGCTATTACCTGCGCACCGAGAGCGGCACGCTGGTGCCGCTCAGCACCGTGATCACGCTGAAGCAGGAGGTTAAACCCAACACGTTGCGTCAGTTCCAGCAGCTCAACAGCGTGACGATCGGTGGAATCATGCTGCCGCCGAATTCGCTCGGCGATGGCCTCGCGTATCTCGAGCGGGCACTCCACGAAGTGGCGCCGGTCGGATATCGGGTGGATCACGCCGGCGAGTCGCGGCGCTTCGTGCAGGAGAGCCAGGGTTTCCTGCTGCTGTTCGCGACCTCGCTCGTGTTCATCTACCTGGTGCTGTCGGCGCAGTTCAACAGCTTTCGCGATCCCCTCATCGTACTCGTCAGCGTGCCGCTATCGATTTTCGGTGCATTGGTGCCGCTCGCGCTGGGAATGACGACGCTCAACATCTACACGCAGGTTGGCCTGCTCACGCTCATCGGGCTCATCAGCAAGCACGGCATACTCATTGTCGACTTCGCGAACAATCGGATACGCGACGGCGCGGATCGGCGCACCGCGGTGCTGGAAGCAGCCGGTCTGCGCCTGCGACCTATCCTGATGACCACGTTCGCCACGGCACTCGGCGTGCTGCCGCTGCTCACCGCTTACGGTGCCGGTGCGAACGCACGGTTTGCGATCGGACTCATGATTGCGGCCGGCATGCTGGTGGGCACGTTGTTCACCCTGTTCGTGTTACCGACGTTCTATATGGTGATGGGCAAACGAGGGAGGCCGGCCGCGGCCG
>JANLUG010000892.1:0-6160 GCA_031363335.1 Gammaproteobacteria bacterium | reverse complement strand
TTCAACGGCATGGTGCGCCACTACTATCAACGCGGTCGGCCGAACGATGCGGAACTGCGCGTCACGCTTGCTGACAAACTCTCCCGGCCGCAACAGTCGCATGCGCTGATTCTGCGGCTACGGCCCGACATCTCGCGCATCGCAGCGGAGACCGGTGTGATTGCCAAGCTGGTCGAAGTGCCTCCCGGTCCGCCCGTCATCGCTTCGATCGTCGCGGAGATCTACGGCAGCGCGACCACCAGCTACAACAAGCTGATTGCGGCGGCGCAGACGACCGCGGCGCGGCTGACGCGCGAGCCGGGTGTGGTCGATGTCGATGTGAGTGCCGCGGCGCCACAGACGCGGCAGGTCTTTGTTCCGGATCAGGAAAAGGCGGCGTTATCCGGCGTCAGCGCGGAAGCGATTGCGACCGCTCTCGATGTGGTGGTGGATGGGCGCATCGCGACGTATGTGAACGCACCTGCCGAAGCGACATCGCTGCCGATTCGCGTGAGTGTTCCTTATGCGCAACGGACCGATCTCGGCAATCTGCACATCAAGGGCTTGCCGGGAATCGCCAAGATCCGGGCGGCGGGCGGCGTCACCGACGCGCCGACTCCGTTGGTGTCGTTGGCGGAACTTGGCCACTTCGTCGAGCGGGATGCCGATCAACCGATCTATCACAAGGATCTGAAGCGCATCGCTTATGCGTTCGCAGAAGTCGCCGGGCGCACGCCGGCGGAAGTGATTTTCGATGTGGATGCAGATCGCTCGAATGCGGCGAATATTGCGCGACCGATTGCGTCGCGCACGTTCTTCGCATCGGGCGGCGGCGATGTCTGGGCGCTTCCGAAAGGAGTCGAGGTCGTCTGGTCCGGCGAAGGCGAATGGGATATCACGTTGCGGGTATTCCGTGATCTCGGCATCGCGTTCGGCATCGCCATTCTCGGACTGTTCCTCGTGATCTGGATCCAGACCGGCCGTGCCGCGTTGACGGCGATCATTCTGCTGGCGATCCCGCTGACTGCCCTCGGCATCATGCCGGGATTCGCGCTGTTGAATCTCATCGCTTCCAAACAGATCGGGGCATACGCCGACTCGATCATGTTTACGGCCACCGCGATGATCGGAATGATCGCGCTGGCCGGCATCGTCGTTCGCAATTCGCTGATCCTCATCGAGTTCATCGAACATGAGCGTGGGCGCGGCACGGCGCTCCATACCGCGCTGCTGCGCGCCGGCGCGATGCGCGCGCGCCCCGTATTGCTGACCGCGGGAACGACGTTGCTCGGCAACCTGGTCATCACGCTCGATCCCATTTTCAGCGGGCTCGCTTGGGCGATCATCTTCGGCGTCGCCGCATCGACCGCATTCACGCTTCTCGTTGTACCAGTGGTTTACCGGCTCGTGTATGGAGACACGGCATGAACAGCGAGCGGCGATTGTTGCTGGTACTGCTTGCGATCGCAGTACTAGGGATCATGCTCGCGTATTTTGCGGGCGCGTTTCATACGAAGGTGGCGCAAACGGTGGACTCGGCACCGTTCCGGATGGCGAGTGAGGCGGTGGTCGTGCGCAGTCAACCGGAAGCCGTGACCGAATCGGTGCCGGGTACCGTTCAAGCGACGGACGCAACGCTGATCGGATCACGCATCATCGCGAGCGTCGTCCGCGTCAATGTGCGCGCCGGCGCCAAGGTCACTCAGGGTGATCTACTGGTCGAACTGGACGATCAGGCGCTCAAAGCCGTGCTCGAGCAGCGCCGCCAGGAGGCAGCCGGCGCGGCCGCCTCTCTGGAGGAAGCACACCGCGCGCGGGACCGCGCGAATTCGCTGAGCGGGTCGGGCAACATTTCGCAGGCCGCGCTGGACAAGGCCAATGCCGATTTTCGAGTGGCGCAAGCGAATGCCGAACGAGCGGAGCGGGCGGTCGCCGAGGCGCAGGCGGCATTCGGCTATACGAAAATCCTGGCGCCGATGACCGGTACGATTGTCGAGCGTTTCATCGAGCCCGGCGACACCGCGACGCCCGGCCGCACGCTGTTGCGACTCTACAATCCAGGTCGCCTGCGCGTCGAAGCGACGCTGCGTGAATCACTCGTCCGCCGGGTTGGAACCGGCGACAACGTAACCGCCCGAATCGATGCGCTCGACATCGACGTACCCGCGACCGTCGAAGAAATCGTACCGGCCGCCGACCCGGCCTCTCGGACATTCACGCTGAAGGCGCTCGTGCCACAGGTGCCTGGGCTGTTCCCGGGCATGTTCGCGCGCCTGATGATTCCGCTCGGCACCGAACAGCGGATCCGCGTCCCGAGCCGTGCCGTGCAGCACGCGGGTCAACTCGACTTCGTCTACGTGCGTACGCCGTCCGGCGACGAACGTCGATATGTGCGGATCGGCAACCCGGAATCCGATGGAACCGTCATCGTTCGAAGCGGCATTTCCGACGGCGAGAGCGTAGTGATACCCGAAGTGTGAACTGCATACGGTAGATTCCGACCGCATCGAACTACCGTCATGGCATCGAAATCACACGACGGGCGCCAACATGGCGACTCATCTTCGATCTCTGCTTTACGCGAGCCTCACGTCCGCGTTCCTCCTATGCGGTTGCGCAACACATCCCATCGTCGGCTGTGTTGGCGACGCCGAGTCGCTGGGGTATCGCGACGGTAGCCTGGGCCAACAAACCTGCTCTGCGGCGTTCCCGGACAACGCGACCGTCGCGTACCACAGCGGATGGAGCGAAGGAATTCAGCGCTTCTGCACAGAAGAGACCGGCTACCAACAGGGCTGTCAGGGGGCACCGTTCACCAGCGTCTGCCCGGACACTCTGGCGTCGACGTATCTAGACGGTTATCGAGCCGGATACGCGGTCTACCTGATACAGCTCGAGGTCGATGCGATGGAACGCGCATTGGAATCGAAGTCGAACGAACTCGAGCAGGTGTGGTCGATGCTCGACGCCGTGGCGGTGAATCTGGAGCAGAGCGACATCGGCGCCGCGCAACGCGCGCATTGGCTCGAGGAGTCGCGTTCACTGACGACGCGGCAAAGAGAACTCAACGCACAACTCGACGAGCTCGAATCGGAAATCTCGGCGCGCAAAGCGCAGCTCGACCAGCAGAGTCATGCAATCGCGTTCAGCGACTGACCAACTATACGACATGGACCCGACTCAGCGCAGCAACAACGGATAGTCCAGCGGCGTACCCCACAGCACCTGCGCTGCGCTCCCGAAGCAAAGCTCGTTCGTGAATCCGTGATGACGAAGCACTTCCGTGTATCTAACGAGTCGCTCAAGGGGACTCGTCGTGTAGATCACGCTCGATCCCGCTGCTTCTGCCACCAATCGGACGACTTCGGCGCAAGCTTGAACGGTGTGTGTTCCTGCCAGATACAGCGCCGCGCGTTCATTCGATGTGAGCATCGATAGAGCGCGCCGCCGTAATATTCGTTGCGCGGCGCGTCCATTCCCACGCTCACGACACTACGTTTGGCACGTACGAACGCCGAGATGCGGATGTCGTGACTGCCAGCTCCGCGCATTCCGTGCGCCGACCAGTTTGGCACGATCTCGCAGTCCGACATCGGCAGCACTACCGCAATCCACTCGTCGCCAGCGGGACCGGAGCAGATTGCGGGCGTCAGAACCAGCTCGCCAAACGACAACCACTTGCAAACGAGTTGTGCCCCTCGACTTGGAAGCCGCCTTCGATTTGTTGCGCCTTCATGGGCTTGTTGGAGCTCGCAGCTACTATTGTGTTCTGCTCGCTCCCCCAAGGGTCTTCGACGAGAGCTTTCGACCACGTCGCGGCGTACAATCGCGCGGCGTTCACGACCATCAGAAACCATCCGGCACACGTGTCGAGTCGCGCGACTGCATGAACGACTCGCGCACATGAGACCGGATCGATTTCTAGGTCGCCCAATGAACGCGGCAGGAACAAATTCACCAGTTCGGATGCTGCAACGCAGCTACGACAGCCCTCGATAGCTCACCCTTCGTCTCAGCTTCGTTTCGATGCGCAACGATCACCGGGGCGATGGCGTCGACCCGCGCGAGAAGGTCCGCTGTATCGACTGCCAATCGCGGCATCGGATCCTCGTCGGTGCTGGAAGATGTGCGCTTGATACGTGGCGCACATTACGCCCGGGTCGGCTCCTCTACCATCGCAAATGACCTGATGCACACGGACGTCGCGTGCCGGCCCGATACCACATCAATCACGAAGACGAGTTCATCGCCATACGACTGGAAGGCGATGTCGATCTCGTTGACGTATACGAACTCTGCCAGGCTTTGCTCGCCGATCCGGGCTTCAAACCGCAGCTGCCGCAACTGGCGGACGTGCGCGATGTACGGCTGAAGCTGACACCGGGCGCACTGAAGCCGTTTCTGAACTACGTCACGTCGAAATATCGACCGCACGTCTCGGCGCCGATCGCCGTCGTGCTCGATGGATCGATGGACGACGACTTTTGCGCCGGCGTGTTCCGATTCGTCTGCAGCCTATCCGACACCGAAGTCTTCGATGACTACGCCCTCGCGATCAAATGGTTGTTGCGCAGCGGCTGGATGAAACCGGCGGACGCGCTATCGGAACCACAGAATTCCGGCCGAAATCAGGCTGACGAACATCCAAAACAAGTAAGGGCTTGAATAGGCTACGAATCGGGCAAAGAGCTCGTTGTGGCCATTCTGGTTGTGGCCATTCATGGACATCTCCCTCATGAGGCACCCGAACCTTGTAACTTGTGACTTGGTTCTCGGCAAAGGCGTGACACGCCTTTCTTGTGCCTCGTTTGTAACATTGCGGGAGAGCCGTCGCGGGTGACGCACACGGTGCGGATGGACCCAAAAATGAAGGGAATATGGAACCGGAGTCGTTAACGCGTTGATGTTGAGACGCTTTTCTCGCGACCCCATCGAACGACAGAGAATCGCCCTTTTAATCGCCCAACCATGCCGCTATTCTAAACGTCCTCACCAGCCGATGCTGTATGTTTATACAGTGTTATTCTCCTCGGCAGGGCGAACGCACGGCGTACAGCGCGGCTGGTGAGGCCTCCCCGGAACCCCTCTTCGACGAACGATCTTCAATCGCATCACGGACCGATGTTGCTCATCACGACGCATCCGCTTGCGCCGAACATTCCACCGACACCGAGACATAGTGAGATCTCCGCGCCCGCAACTTGAGCCGGCGCAGTGCCGCGCAGCTGTCGCACACTCTCCTGCAGCGCGTACATGCCGTACATGCCGGAGTGCATGTACGACAGACCGCCACCATTCGTGTTGAGGGGCAGCTTTCCGCCCGGCCGCGTGTTGCCCTCCCAAATGAAGCTCGCCGCTTCGCCGCGCTGACAGAATCCGAGATCTTCGAGACCGTAGATCGGCAGATGCGCGAACGCGTCGTAGATCATCATGTGGTGCACGTCGTCATGACTGATGCCTGCAGACTTCATCGCGCGCGCTCCCGCAACACGAAACGCGCGCGAACTGGTGAGATCTTCCATCTGACTCACCATCGGCGTCTCGACACTCTCACCTGTACCGATCACATAGACGGGTTTGCGCGGAAAGTTCGCGGCACGTTCGCCGGATACCAGAATCAGCGCGCCACCGCCGTCGGTGACGAGACAACACTCGAGCAGATGGAACGGGTACGCGATCATTCGCGACTTCAGCACGTCTTCGACCGTAATCAGTTCGCGAAAGCTCGCGCGCGGATTCTTCGAGGCCCACTCGCGTTGCACGACCGCGACCATCGCGAGCTGCTCGTGCGTCATCCCATACTCTTTCATGTACCGCAGCACCGGCAGCGTGAACATCGTCGGCGGGCCAACGACGCCGTACGGCGACTCGAACTGTCCTGCCAGACTAGCGCCGCCGCCACCACCGCGAAAGTTGCCGCCTCGACCGATTCCGGAGCGCCCACTCTCGCCGTGCGTGATCAATACGGTTTCACACAAGCCCTGCTGAATGGCCGCAACCGCGAAGTCATCGAAGTAGTGAAGTATGCCTACATCGAGCATCAGGCTGGCCACAGCTTTCTTCCGCATTCGGTGTTCGTGCGCTTTCCCGATCGCGTGAAGGAACGCATCATCGCGCTGCCCGGCTACCTGGGCGGCGAATCCGAAATCGCCGGCATCAAGTGGATTTCGTCGTTCCCGGG
>JANLUG010000381.1:0-2261 GCA_031363335.1 Gammaproteobacteria bacterium | reverse complement strand
ATCTCTTCACGAATGATCTTCCGCAACGTTCGCGCGTTAAGAGTCTCCGTCCCAAGGTGCTCTCGAAGTACTTCATTGATGAGCGTTTGATATCCCTTTCCAGAACGGTCGGCCCGCTCCCGGAATGCCTCCAGGACATCGTTGTCTAGGTACATCGTCACGCGGGTCTTCCCGCCTTCGGGTATCACCGCGCCACGCTTGGCCTTTGAAAAGTCATACTCCTTCTTCATCGCTCTCCACCTCACCCGGAGAGGCTCGGCGTGCTGAGATCACGCGAATCGTCTCTCCTCGATATGTATACACAACTACCAGAATTCGGTGCTGACCATCGCGGCCCAGCGTGACAAACCGCTGCTCCCGGGACGCGCTCGTATCTTCCATGGTCAACGCCGAAGGATCGTAGAAGACGTGCTCGATTTCGAAGAATCGGACGCCATGCTGAGCATAGTTCAAACGGGCTTTGCTGAATCCCAGACGATGTCCATTGCGACACTATATGCATATAGTATGCATAGTCAACGCCAGCCGATGCCGGGACAGTGGGCCGGCGCCGCCTAACAACCAGCATCAGCCGCGCACCAGACTGGCGGCAAATTTGCGGAGGCAAATTTGATGACTGGCTGGGACGTCGGCTGCATGCAGTGGTTAGGCGGCAGCTACGGTGCCCTCTTGGAGAGGACCTCAGACATTCGCGTTTGCCAACCGATACCAGTTGCTCGCCAGCGTTTCAGCACCTCGGGCGGCAGACGGATGCTGATCGCTACCTTTGGGTTCTCCGATTTTGGGCGGCCGACACGCTTGCCACCGCGCTTTAGCACTGCACGCGAGAGCATCTCATCGGTGAGCTCTGGGAGTTCCTTACTCGCCCTGCTCGAAGTATGGCGCGTACCGGCGGATTTCTCTTTCATTGCATCTCCTCATCGAAAACACGTGGCGTGCAGTACCGCGAGGCGTATAACCCACCATCACCATACGATCATCGAGAAAGCCGACACACAGGATCCGCTTCTCGCCGTAGTCATGTCGGTCGTCTTCGACCTCTAAGGTAAGACCGTCGAATACCTCGGAAGCGCGCTCGAAATCGAGTCCCCGCTCTTCCAGAGTTCGTCGGCGCTTTGCTGGGTCATAAGTGACACGCACGACATTACTGTATATACAATAATATCAGTATGCAACTAAGAAGAACCGAAAACACATCACTGCCACTTAACAGCCAGCATCAGCCGCGCACCAGACAGGCGGCAAATTTGCGCATGCAAATTTGATGACTGGCTGGGGCGTCGGCTGCATGCAGTGGTTAGGCGTCGCGCCACTGACCTACTCGCGCTTGATGGGAACAACGTTTTGACCCTGTGTGGTTTGATCATTGCCCTTCCCGGCACTACGAAGATGCCCCGGCGCCACATTCCAACGCTCGCCGCCGTCCGTGATGATGGTAACCGTCTTGCGGTTGTACTTGGTAAGAACACCCACCAAGCGACGGTGTCCGTCGGGACTGAACGCCACCCGATCGCCGATCCGGAACTCGAGCATTGCTGAATGTGCTCGCGCTTCCTTCAGGAAGTTCAGTCGCGCAACGATTCGGTGATTCAGATCAACGAGTTCCTCCTCGTCGAGATCATCTATGTCGATTCGCATTCGTTTCTCCCATCGTTCGTCGCTAGAGCAATGTCCCAAATCCTTGATCGTGCCGCCCCGTCGACGGTGACGCCTAACAGCCAGCATCAGCCGTGCGCCAGACAGGCGGCAAATTTGCGCATGCAAATTTGATGACTGGCTGGGGCGTCGGCTGCATGCAGTGGTTAGGCGGCGCGCCACTGATAGGGACACAGCCGAACTCTTTACGTCGCATCGCTAGGTAGCCGTAGCAATGTTGGCATCCCAAACCAATGTGCAGGTACCTGCCGTGATCTTCCATGTATACCATGGCTCGCGGTTCAAATAGCCCTGGAGCATGAGGCTTCCGTTTGCATACTCAGCGATCTCGATCGCATCCAGCGGATACGTCGGATTAGGGTGTGGTGCGCTGACGCCGCTACCGACCCAATATTCTGCTACGTCACCAGTGACGCCTCGCAGGATGACCTTAACGTTGTAGAGAGATCTCCAGCCAACGCTACCGTTCGAGCATCGCTCCCACAACGATGCTCCATCGAGAGCAATGCAAATCTCATCGTTCTTCCGGCCGATGTCGATGACCTTCGCATCGTCGAGTTCTATTTGGCCGATGTCAGTGGCAATCATTCGTGCCGCCTAACCAG
>JANLUG010000358.1:0-2737 GCA_031363335.1 Gammaproteobacteria bacterium | reverse complement strand
CGCGCGCAGTTCGCGTACGAGGCGTGCATCGTCAGCCGCGATCGACTGATCGGAACCGACGTGTTCCGTTACTTCGGCTGGGACGTCGATCAGTCAAGGAAAGTGCTCGTCGAACGCGGCCTCAATGCCGACTTCCTGAATCTGTTGTACGCCCGCATCATCCCGAACCTCAAACGTATCGGTCTGCTGACGGATCGTATCCGTCCGAGGTTCGAAGAGATGGGCGTGATGAACTTCGAGAATCTCGCAACCGATGGCGACATCGACTGGCGCGAACTCGAAAAACCGTTGGAATACGACCAGACCGCGTAGACCTGATGGGCGAGCGAAGCGGGGTAGCCACGGCTACCCCGTTTTGTTTTGTATCGATTCCGATGCGCCTCTCTATAATGCCCCGCCATGGACGTCACCCTCGCTCGATTCGTTGCAGCGCTGCGACGCGCGGAGCTCCGCGTCTCGCCGGCGGAAACCCTCGACGCGTTGGCGGTGGTCAACTGTGTCGGGCTGGCCGATCCGGTCTTGCTGCGTGACGCGCTAGCGCTGACGTTGGCGAAGTCGCGTGAGGAAAAGGCTCACTTCGCCGAATGCTTCGCGCGCTTCTTCGAACAGTTGGCGTTTCGCACGCCCGTCAAACAGAGTTTCTTCCGCGGCGTCGATCGCGAAGCAGCGTTGGCTCAGGTGGGTCCGCATCTCACACAACCCACGCGCGAGGTTATTGCCGGCATTCTGCACAACGACCGCGCCGCGCTGGCGATTGTCGTTGAACACGCGGCCCATAACGCGGGCATCGACTCGATGCAGTCGTTGCGGGACAAGGCAACGCTCGCCAGCCGCGTGGCCGATGCGCTCGGGGGACGCGAACTCGAACAGCTGCTGAGCTCGCCGCCGGACGAACTGGACGGCACCGTCGTGCACGCGCTGCGTTACCTGCGCCACTACATCAAGCAGGAGGTGCAGCAGTACGTCGACACGCAATATCGCTTGAAGGTCGATGCCTCGGGCAAGCGCGCCATTCTCGAAGCGGCGTTGGCGGCAAACCTGACGCAGATTCCGAACGAATATCGCGGTGAGCTGCGCCGCGTGATAGAGAAGCTCGCGGAGCAGCTCGCACGCGACCATCACCGCCGCCGTCGTAAATCCCGGCGCGGCCAGCTCGACATCAAACAAACGCTGCGCGCGAACATCGCGTTCGACGCAACCTTGTTTCGGCTGAAGTGGCGTAAGCAACGCCGCGAGAAGGCCACTGTGTTCGCGTTGTGTGACGTCAGCGGATCGGTCAGTCGTGTCGCACGTTTTCTGTTGTATCTGCTGTATGGACTCAGCGAAGTGCTTCCGAGCGTTCGCACGTTTGCATTCTCCAATCGCCTCGGCGAGGTCAGCGCGCAATTTCGCGACAAGCCGATCGAAGCCGCGATCGAGGAAGCGTTGTTCGATTGGGGGAAGGGCAACACCGACTACGGTCGCGCGTTTCTCGACTTTCGCGAGCTCGCGCTGAACGACGTCGACCACCGGTCTACCGTCATCATTCTCGGCGACGCACGCAACAACTACTACGAACCGCACGTCGACAGACTGAAAGCCATATCGCAACGCGCGAAGCGCGTGCTGTGGTTGAATCCGGAACCGCGCGAAAACTGGGGCGAAGGAGATTCCGAAATGCCGCGCTTCGCGCCGTATTGCTCCCGCGTGTCGCGTTGCAACTCGTTGTCCGATCTCGAGCATTTTGCGGAGTCGCTGGTCGCCTCTCAGCGATAGAGCTACGCCGAGTGGAACAACGCGGTCAGTTGATGCCGACCGCGAAACTCAGCGTCGGGCCGATTTCGCGATGCACCACGAGGTCTGCGATCCGGTCGAGCGGCGTCGGTTCGCGATTGACGATGGCAAGCTTCGCACCAAGCTCCTTCGCCAGTTCCGGAAACCCCGCCGCCGGATACACGACCAGCGACGATCCCACCACCACGAACAGATCGCATTGCACGGTCTGCTCTTGAGCGCGGCGCATCTCGCGCTCCGGCATCGATTGCCCGAACGAAATCGTCGCGCCCTTGATGATGCCGTCGCACTCTGCACACGGCGCGACGCGGCCCATCTCGGTGAATTGCCGTTCGAGATCGGCCAGTTCGTACCGCCGTCCGCAATCGAGGCACTTCGCGTAGGTCGCGTTGCCGTGCAGTTCGATGATCTGACTTGGCTCGATGCCGGAATTCTGGTGCAGGTTGTCGACGTTCTGCGTGATGACCGAACTCGCCTTGCCGTGGCGAATCAGCTGCGCGATGGCTTCATGCCCCTTGTTCGGTTTCGCATTCTCGATTACGCGTTCGCCGGAGAAGCGGCGCCGCCACGACTCCTGACGGATCGAATCGGACGCGATGAAGTCCTGAAACTGGATGGGCTTCATCTTCGTCCATAGCCCCGTACCGGGGCTGCGGAAATCCGGAATGCCGGACTCGGTGCTGATGCCGGCGCCGGTGAAGAACACGATCCGCTGTGCGCTATCGAGCATGCGCCGCAGCCGGTCGAGATCGTCAGCGTCCTTGTTCATCGATGCGGGAACGGCAAGCTCAGTTGTGCAACTTCGCGATGGCCGCCAGCACGGCGTCAGTCTGCTCGTAAGGCACCATGTGGGCTGCGGCGCCAATCATCGTCAGCTTCGCGCCGGCGATGCCGTCGATAAAATGCTCGGCGTAACTCGGCGGGATCAACCGATCCGACTCGCCCCAGATGATCTGCGTACGGG
>JANLUG010000339.1:0-5166 GCA_031363335.1 Gammaproteobacteria bacterium | reverse complement strand
GCGCCCAGGGATGGCTTGAGCGTGTCCGCCGCACCGACCCGCCGCCGATCGACCCCTTTCGAAGTCGAAGCGACCTCGTTCGAAGTCGAACCGACCCCTTCGAAGCCGAACCGACCACGCTGAACGAATCGCTCAACCCTTTCCTTTCGTCTGATTCTTGTCGATACGCGCGTTCTGCTCGATGAAGTCGATGATCAATGAAGCCACGTCGGTGCCGGTCGCTTCTTCAATGCCGCGCAATCCCGGCGACGAGTTCACTTCCACGACGAGCGGTCCGCGCTCGGAGCGCAGCAGGTCGACGCCGCAGACATTCAGTCCCATCACCTGCGCCGCCCTCACTGCGGTGCGTCGCTCAGCCGGTGTCAGGCGTACCGACGTAGCCGTGCCGCCGCGATGCAGGTTCGATCTGAACTCTCCCTCGGCACCCTGCCGTTCCATCGCCGCGACCACTTTGCGTCCAACGACGAAACAGCGGATGTCGCGGCCGCCCGATTCTTCGACGAACTCCTGCACGAGAATGTTCGCTTCCAGTCCCATGAATGCCTGAATCACGCTCTCTGCCGCCTTGCGTGTTTCGGCGAGAACGACGCCGAGCCCCTGTGTGCCTTCCAGCAACTTCACCACCAGCGGTGCGCCGCCCACTTCGCGGATCAGTCCGGCCACATCGTCCGGACGGTTCGCGAACGCGGTCACCGGAATGCCGACGCCCTTGCGCGACAACAGCTGCATGGAGCGGAGTTTGTCGCGCGCGCGGGTAATCGCCACCGATTCGTTTACGCAGTACACACCCATCATTTCGAACTGTCGGACGACGGCCGTTCCGTAGTACGTGATCGACACGCCGATACGCGGAATCACCGCATCGAAGTCGCCGCGCGAAAACACTTCATCGCGACGGTAGTGAATCGTTGGACTGTCGGCCGTGATATGCATGAAGCAGTGCAGCGCATCGATCACGCGTACCTCATGACCACGCTGCTGCGCCGCCTCCTTGATGCGGATGGTCGAGTAGAGTTTCGGGTTGCGGGAGAGGATCGCGATCCTCATCGGACATTCACTCGCACGGCAAGGGCTGCGACCCTAACAGAAAAAGCGCGGCTTACTGCTGTGACAATCGCGGTTCCACTGTAGGCTATGGCCCCGTTCACGCTGGACGGATCCCGGAGTCGACTATGCGGTTGGTGTTACTCGCGGCAGTGCTGTTCGCGACGCTCTTCGCGACGCCGTTCGCGATGCAGTTCGCTGCAGCTGCGAGCGTCGAAGAATCGCTTTTCGCGAGAGTCGATACGGCGATGGCGCAGGCGCGCGAGGACGATATGCCGCTGCTTGCGCCGCAAGCGTGGGACAAGGCAATGCAGGCCAACACGCGCGCGCGCGACTACTACGAACACAACCGTTCGACCGCGCAGATCAACAAATACATAGACGAGACGATCGCCGCGATCAACGGCGCCGCGGATACGGTGAAGCTCGGCCATACAACGTTCGACACGGTGCTGACGAGCCGCAACAACGCGATCTCGGCCGGCGCCGATCAGCTTGCCGCGCGCATCTACACGAAAGCCGAAGAGCAGTTCAGGAAAGCGGCCGTCACTCTCGAAGATGGTCGCCCGGAAAAGGCGCAGACACAGGCTGTGGAAGCGGTACAGAGCTATCGCACCGCCGAACTCGAAGCGATCAAAGGCGCCATTCTGCGCGACGCGCGCCACCTGCTCGCTCAGGCGGACGAGGAGAACGTCGAGAAATTCGCGCCGCAAACGCTCGGCCATGCGCGTGCATCGTTGATCGAGGCCGACAAGGCAATCGTCGAGGACCGCTACGATACCGACCGTGCCAGACTGCTCGCGCGACAAGCGAAAGAGCAAGCGAGCCATGCGCTGCATCTGGCGGCGCAGATCAAGGCGGTGAACAACGGCGATCGCACCTTTGAGGAAGTGTTGTTGCGTTCGGAAGCCCCCGTCGTCGACATCGCGAACGCACTGAGCGTCACACCGGACCTGACGAACGGCGTCGCATCGACCGCCGCGGCAACGCTGGCAGCCGTGAAGCAGGCACAACACGATGTGGCGCAGCTGAAACTCGAACTCGACGAGCGCGACGAACGGATCGCCACGCTCGAAATGACCCTGGGGGGCGTTTCGAAGGAAACCGTCGCGTTGAATACGCTGCTGGCAGAGCAACAGGAACGCCGCAGCCAACTCGTGCAGGTCGAAAAACTGTTCGCCCCGAACGAGGCGGAAGTGCTGCGCACCGGCAACTCGATCGTGCTGCGTTTGGTCGGCCTGAGCTTTGACAGCGGCGCCGCCACGATCAAGGCCGACCAGGTGCCGCTGCTCGACAAGGTCGAGACGGCGGTCGAGATTTTCAGCGATGCGGTCATCACGGTTGAGGGCCACACCGACTCATTCGGCGGCGACGAGTCGAATCTGGAGCTGTCGCAGCGTCGCGCCGACGCCGTGCGCGCTTATCTGCTCGCCAACATGGAACTCGCGCCGTACCGGATTTCCGCCATGGGTTACGGCGAGACCCGGCCGATTTCGAGCAACGAAACGGCCGACGGTCGGGCGCGCAATCGTCGAATCGATCTGGTGATCCTGCGCAGTGGTGATTGAAACGCGCATCGGTGCTCAGCGCGCGGGCGTTTTGCTCGCTACGATCCTGCTCTATGGATGCGCTCCGCCCGACTCCGCCGCACCGACGCCCTCGGCCGTCCCGCCGCGCCATGTCGCCGTGGCGCCAAGGCCGATCAACGCGACTCGGATTTTCGCAGCGACACAAATGGTCGAAGCGAACGATGCCGACAGCCGTTGCCGGCTCGCCACGCGTCTCACCGAAGGCGTCGAGTCGTGTCTGTCGTCGCGCGACGCCGATCACGACGCCGTCGACGACAGCCAGGATGGCTGTCTCGACACCACACCGGGCGTTGCCGTCGATGCAACCGGATGTGCGGTGCCGGGGTCTGATCGCTGACGGTCTAACGGACTAGCCAAGGAACGGCGCTGCATGGATATCACCTTCACTGCCCTGGCCGTACTCGCAGCCTCGCTGTTAGGCGGCTACGGATTGCGCGCGCTGATCCACGCGGCCGGGCGGCGCTGGTTGCACCTCGGCGTTGAGACCGTTGCCGTCATGGGCGGCATCGCATTCTGGGGGATGCTGGTCGGCGGCCTCGTCATGGCGGTGCGCATGCTGGCGGCACCCGCGGTCGGCGACGCGCTCGCCACGCTCGCGGTGCACGGCCCGGCCTTCCTCGCGGCAGTTGCCGTCGTAGTCATCGGTCACCTGCTCGGCGTCGCCGGCCAGGATCTGATCGGCCGCAGTGCGCGGGTGGTCAGCACCGGCAGCGAACACCTCGTGCGTCGCACCACTTACGCCGTCGTACTGTTCCTTTCGATCGTCATGGCGCTCGACCTGGTGGGCGTATACGTCGGCTGGATACTCAACGCGCTCGTTGGTGTGGTCATCGCGCTCGTTGCGAGCGTCGGGATCGCGTTGTCGATCGGCAGCATCGGCTTCGTGCAGGATCTGATGACGATGCGCCGGTTTCCCGAACTGATCCGTCCCGGCACACGCATCCGCGTCGGCAACATCCGCGGCCGCGTCATCGAAGTGACGGAGACGACCATCATCGTGGAGAACCCGGACGGCGTCATCCACGTGCCGGGGCGCTACCTCGCAACGCGGCCGTTACTGGTCGAACCGGACAAGACGCCATGACCGCGATCGACGTCGAACTGATGCACGGATGGATGCGCGCCGATGCGCCGGCGTGCTGCGTCGCGCTGGCGAAGCTCGGCGCAAAAGAGCGCGCTGCCGCGTTGGTGCAATGCGAGCCGGGCGACCTCGCGTTGCTGTTGCGCCACGCGCCGGTGTGGTGGTTGAACGTCGTGCAAACCGAACTCCCCGACCTGCCTTGGAACGAAGCCATCGTCGAAGCAGGTGTAGACATCAACGTCATCCGAATGCTGCGCGGCGCGCGGCGCGAAGTACGCGAGCATCGTCTCGCGAGTTTTCCCGAGCGCCAACGTGCGCGCATCGCGCGCGCGCTCGTGTTGCCGCGCGACCGGGTGCTGTCGGCGCTCGACGACCGGCCGCCGATCGCGCACCTCAGCGAAACCGCCGGCACCGTCATGAATCGCATCGGCGCGCTGCATTCGCAAGGCGAGTCGTGGATTTATCTCGTCAACGACGTCGAGGGTTACGCGGGCCAGGTTGCAATCGTCGACGCGGCGCGTGCGAACGCGGCGCAAACGATGGCGGAGCTGCCGTTGGTCCAGCGACCGGTGCTGCGCAGCGTACTGCTGCTCGATCACGCGATGCGGCTGCCTGACTGGCAAGTGCACGATAGCCTGCCGGTTCTCGACGAGGACGAGCACTTTGCCGGTGTGTTGCGCCTTGGGGATCTCGTTAGGGCCTTGCGTCTCACTGACGCTGACGCGAACCCGCGTCCGATCAATCTGCCGGTGCTGATCATCGGCTCGTGGGCGGAACTGCTGGTCGCGCTGATGGGCCGACGCAGGACTCGCACATGATGCTGTCCGACGAAGTGCTCAATGCGGCGCCGGATGTCGCGATCAGCGTTTTGACGCGTCAGTCCGAAGCAGAGCTGCTCACCTGGATCGAAGAAGGTACGGTGCAACGCGCAGTCGTTGCACTGCGGCATCTCGACGCAGACACCGCGGGACGGCTCATCGAAGAATTTCCTGCAAAGCGGCGCGCCGAGGTGATCGCGGCGATGGAACCACGCGATGCGTTCCGGTGCTTGCGAACGATTCCCCGCAGGCGCCGTGAAGCGCTCGTCGCGTCGCTGCCGAGCGCCGTGAAGCGCGAGGCCGAACGCATCCTGCGCGTGCGCGAAGATTCAGCGGCGGCGCTGATGGAAATTCAGCCGCTGCACGTCACCACACACACACACGTGGCGGAGTGTCTCGCGCGCGTGCGCAACTGTCAGACGCGTCTGCCGCGGACGCTGTTCGTCGTAGACGCCGACGACACGCTCGTCGGCGCGATCGATCTCCAGGTGCTGATCGCGGCGGCTTCCGACGCCGTCATCGGCACGCTGATGCATCCGGTGAAATGGCAGGTCGATGAGTTCACGACCCGCGAGGAAATCGCCGCCGGCATCGGTCGATTCAACGTCAATACGCTGCCGGTCGTGAACCTGCA
>JANLUG010000332.1:0-6417 GCA_031363335.1 Gammaproteobacteria bacterium | reverse complement strand
GGTGCCGTGCAGCCTTCGAGATAGCTGACGTAGGAACCGGTGTCCGCAATGATCAGCGTGCGCTCGAATTGTCCGGTGTTCTGCGCGTTGATGCGGAAATACGTCGACAGCTCCATCGGGCAACGCACGCCTTTCGGGATGTAGACGAACGATCCGTCGCTGAATACCGCCGAGTTGAGCGTTGCGTAGAAGTTGTCGCGCACGGGAACGACGCTGCCCAGGTACTTCTGCACGAGCTCCGGGTGTTCCTGCACCGCTTCCGCAAGCGAACAGAACACCACGCCCGCTTCGGCGAGCTTCGCCTTGAAGGTGGTACCGATCGATACGCTGTCGAATACGGCATCGACCGCGACACCGGCGAGCGACTCCTGCTCGTGCAGCGGAATGCCGAGTTTTTCGTAGGTGCGCAGCAGTTCCGGGTCGACTTCGTCGAGCGACTGCGGGCGGTCCTTCTGTTGCTTCGGCGCCGAAAAATACGAAATCGACTCGAAATCGATCGGCGGGAAGTGCAGGTGGGCCCACTTCGGCGTGGGTGCTTTACGCCAGTGTCGATAGGCGGCCAGGCGCCATTCGAGCAGCCATTCCGGCTCGCCCTTGCGTCCGGAAATGAAGCGCACGACGTCTTCGGACAGGCCGGGCGGCAACGTATCCGATTCGATATCGGTGACGAACCCCGCCTGATATTCGCGGCGGACGAGGGCGTCGATGGTGTTGCTGGATTCGCTCATTTACCTAGGGCGTGCGGGCATTGAAAACGCTCGGCATTTTAGCGTCCGCGCGTTCGGCAATACCAGACTAATTTACTCGGGTATTTGCTGGCTCAGAGGTGAATCGATACCATCGCGCGTCATTTTTCAGCCAGGTTTGCGAAGCCACGATGCCGAAACTCGAGCGATTGCCGGAGCCGTACATACAGCAGGCGTACGGCGTCTATCTGTTGCAGTCGCAACACCGACTGGTGCGGAGCCTGAAAAAGCTCTACGAGCCGTCGGTCCATGGCCACAAAGCGTGGCAATCGAGTTTCGTGCTGATGGACTACCTGCTGCACCGCCCGTTCCGTCGCGGCAGTCGGGTCATGGAGATCGGTTGCGGTTGGGGACCGGCCGGCGTGTTCTGCGCGAAGAAGATGAACGCACGCGTCACCGGCGTGGACATCGACAAGGACGTGTTCCCGTTCATGGACGTGCTCGGTGCGATCAACGACGTCAAAGTGCGATCGCTCGTCAGCAAATTCGAAGACCTCACCACGCGGCGCCTGTCGGAAGAACGCGTCATCATCGGTTCCGACATCTGCTTCTGGGACAGCATGGTCAAGCCGCTGTTCAACCTCGTGCAGCGCGCGATCAAAGGCGGAGTGGAGCGCGTCATCATCGCCGACCCTGGCCGACCGACGTTCTACGAACTCGGCGAGTTATGCCGGGGGAAGTTCGAGGTGGAACTGCAGGAGTGGTATGCGGTGGAGCCGAACTACATCAGCGGCGAGGTGCTGGAAGTTCGCGCAAAGTAACTTGAGTCAATAACTTACGAGTCTTTCGTGATAAACGTCTTGAGCTGCGACGCCATACTCGTGCAGGCGCCGCTCTGGACCCGCGCGATGAACGGAATCGGCACGATCACCGCCGGCATGAAGCTGGTGCCGTTCGCATCCGAACTGACCTTGCCGACCGACGTGCCGTGCTTGATATCCCAGATGGACGCCTCGTAGGACGAATCGTTTTCCCACGACAGGAAGCCGAAGCAACCGGCGCCGGCGACCGACACGCTGCACGTCATCGCACCGCCTTGTGCGGTGCGGTGCGTGTTGCCTTCGATCCAGATGACGTAGCGCACGCCGATCGAGTTGAGCTTATCGGCCAGGATCGGTTGATTGACGATCTCGGGCAGGTCGGACGTGTTCAACGGCGCGGTGCGCGGTTCGAACCACGGGAACATCGCATCGACGAACGATGCTTCGGTGACTACGCCGACGCCGTTCTTGCCGCCTGACAGATTGGTGCTGACGCAACTAACGAAGTCGTCTTCGGATTCGTCGGCTGCGTTGTTGTGCCGGCCGAGCACGACGACGGACTCCGTTGTCGAAATGCCCGTTGAGGCCTGGCGAATTTCCTGAACTGTGGTCGTCCCGCAACCGCCTGCGATGGACGCCACCGCGAGCGCTGCCCACGCGCTTGTCTTTAGAACGAGCCGGTTCAAGTCTGTCCTCCATCGGGCGCAGTCGGTCGCGCGTTCAGCCATGCGCGCACTGCCGGGACCGTCGTGAATCGCAGCGCGAGAAACGCACCCGCATCGCGCAACGCCGTCATCGTGGCTTGCCGAATGGCGGGTTTATCGCTGTTTTCCATGAATCCGAAATCTCCCCGATTGGCTTTACCGTACGCCGTGAGGGGCCACTCCGCAATCAAGCTGCCGTGCGTGTCATACAGCCGCATCAGGTATTTGATCCAGACTTCGTAGAACTCGCTGCGCGTCTGACTCGGAATCGCAATCTGGAATTCCACGATGCTCGGTGCGAGCACTGCGTCGAGGTTTGCGCCGGGCGACGTCACCGAATCCACCGGCACCGCTTCGATGAACATGGCCGCCGCGATCTGACGGAACAGCTTCGTCTGCATCGGCCCGACTTCAACTCGCCAATCGCCGTGGTCCTGGATCTTCTCCTCGAACACGTACTGCACCAGCGCGGGTTCCAGATACAACCCGACGCGAAGCGGCAGACGATTTACCAGCGGTGTCGGGATTTCGCCTTGCATCTGCACGTTCGCGCCGGCGCAGCCGCCGAGTATCAGCGCGACCACGAGACCGACGACTTCCCGACGAGTGTTCCGACGACGGATCAATGGCAGTACCGCGGATTGCGCCAAGAAGCCGTTGAGTCTACGCGACATATTCATTCGTATTGCGACAGGCCGACGAAGGTGCCGCCGTTACGGTACGTCAGCTCGCGCATCAATGCTGCGAACCGGTACAACGATGCAGGCGGCGACGTGGCATGAAACAACGTCGGCATTCCGACGGCGTTGATGCGGACAGGGCGTTTGCCGCTCGCGTCCGGTGCGTTGATCCGGTCGACGGTGTCGACGACTTCCTCGATGGAGTTGCCGGTGAAGTCGTCGCCGAACACGTAGACGCTGATGCGCTTGTCCGGACCCTGAAATACGCGCACCGCTTTTTCGATGCCGACGACGGGGCTCGATAAGCTGAATGGATTGAACGAGCGCATGCGCTCCAGGATCGCGCGTCGCCGCGCCGGTGAATCGGGAATCCAGCGGCCGGAGTACTGCGGAAACATGTACTCGCCCTGGTCGCTCATCACCTGGATGCCCTTGAGCTCGGGATATACCGCGAGCGTTTCGCCGAGCTTGCGAATGACCATCTTCCACGCGTAGTTGAACATGCTGCCGGACGTATCGATGACGAATACGACGTATTCGCTGTCGGCCGCGATACCCGCCACGGTGTTGTCGTTGCGCTGAAAACCCGCGCCGAGCAGGCGTTCCATCTCGGCCGTCAGCGACTGCTTCGCCTGCGCAAGATTCTTTTCCGTGATTACCGCCTCGTCGGCTTCGCTCTTCGATGTCTGATAACGGCCGAGCACATTGCTCAAGTCGCGTTCCAGTTGTGCGAGCGATTCAAGGTCCGTGTCGAGTTCGCGTTGTCGATCAGAGAGTTCGCGCGTCAGCTTCTCGGTTTCGCCGCGAATCTGGAACAGCGCCTCCTGTCGCGCAGCAACGGTTCCGTCGAGGTGCGTCGACGATTGCTCCAGCACGGTCGGCGGAATGAACTTCGTCGTCATCAACAGCAGAATGACAGCGCCGAATCCGCAGCAGATCACGTCGAGGAACGACATCGACATTTCTTCGACGGGACGACGCGGCTTCATGGCCAGTCCTTTGACGGAACGAGATAGGCGCCCGTCGTCGATTGCGCAAGATCCCAGTAAGCCGCCGACGCGATCGGATCGCCTTCGAGCGGAAACATGATCACGTTGATCGGCACCTTCGGTGGAAAGTGTTTGGATGCGTCATGAAAAAGTTCGACGCGTTGTTTGCCGCTGATGGTGCCGCCGCGTGCCGGGTTTTTTCCGAGCGTCGGCAGACCGTCGGTGACGAGGTAGATGTTGTCCGGCGGCGGCGACATGGCAGCCGCGGCCGTTGCGAGATTCAGCAGGCTGGTGCCGCCCGCGGGCACCGTCATCTTTACAGCGTTGACGGCGCGTTCGAGGTCTTTCGCATTTGATACGTCGATCCACTGGCCGGTGGTGCCTTCCGCCATCGAAGTCGAATTTTCGTTGAAGCCGTAAATCTGAAACTGGCTGTCGAGCGGAAACTGCGCGGCGAGCCATTCGACAGTGCGAACCGCGCGGCGCCACTTCGGCGCATCGCGTTTGCTGTCGTCGCTCATGTTGCGCCGGCGGATGACGTTTACGATCGTGTCGTCGAGCATGCTTGCGGAGGTGTCGATGGCGAGCAGGATGCGCTGACCGCCGATCTTGAGGCCGGTCAGATACTGTCGATCGCCTTCGCCGACGAAGCTGCGCGCCTTTGTGCCCTCGGTGGCTTTGGCTTTCGCTTCGAGGCGCTTCACTTCCTCTTCGCGGCTCTCGACATCGGCGCGCAGTTTTGCGAGATCTTCTTTTGTTGCAAGCGTCTGGCCTTCCTGCGAGGTCATTGCCTCGCGTCGGTCGGACATCTGCGACAGAATCGCCAGGCGACGTCGTGTCGAATCCTCCAGCCGGCGCTTCGTGGCGTCGATCGCCTGCGCGAGCTGCGAGAGGTTCGCCTGTCCTTCGGTCACTTCGAAGTCGAGCTTGCGGATCTCCGACAGCTGTTCCTGCTTGACCTTCTTCAGACCCGGATCGGTGACGTGGATCATCATGATGTACAGCAGCACGATTGCGCCGAAGCCGCACGACATCACGTCGAGGAACGACATCGAGAAGACGTTGACCTGGCGGCGGCGTTTCACGGCCCCGACCGCGTGCGAATCAGCTGAAACCGCGCGCCGGCCACTTCGAGCACTGCGCCTTTGGCGATGGTCGTGCCGTTCTGCGCGACGTCGCCGTCGAGCGATGCGTGCGTGCCGTCGCTAAGCCGCAGTTGTACGCCGCTGCTGCCGACAACGATCTGCACTGCGTCGCGCGGAAAATCGACCGGTAACTCCGGGAACGCCTCGCGACCGAACGTCAGACTCTGCCCGATTGCGACGGCGTCGCTGCCCAACAGCACATGTGTGGGGCGCTCCGGCGGCAACCGCAAAGCAGTGGGCGGCGGCGGAGCCTCTCGCTCGATTCCCAGTGCGGATGGAACCGGCAGGCGCGTAACGAGGCGCAGGGCAGTGGGATCCGAGCGGATCAACGCCTGGTGCAAAGCGATGCCGCGGAACAGATCGAGCCGATCGAGCGACACCACGCGTGCTGCGTTCGACGCCACGTGTTCCGATAGACCCGGCAGACGCGCCGCGCGATGCGATAACAGCACGGTGGTTGCTTCGGTAAAGCGGTCGAGCATCCGGTAGCGGGGTGCCACCTTTGTGATCAACGCATCGACGCTGAGATCGGCCCGGCGCAGCGAACCGCGCAAGTCGACGTCGACGCTGAATTCCTTGGGGCGGGCAGGGTCGGCCAGCCACAGATGCAACTGGTTGTACAGCTGCTGGTCGGCGGCGGCGATGCTCAACGGATCGAAGCGGGCGTCGCGCACGAAGCGGTCGGCGATCGCATTCACCCAGGCTTCCGACAGATTGGCGAAGCCGAGTTCGGCGATTTCGTCGATGCGCTGCCGCGCGAGACCGTCGGTTTTCGTCAACTCGGTGACGACCGCGCGATGCAGGAACACATCGACATGCACGACGCGTTTCGGCGTGGGATGCAGCACGCTCGCAGCGAGCCCCGCGTCGACCAGCCCGGCCACGCTAATACGGGCTTCCGCGGCGATGCCGAGCAGCAGGCCCAGTTGTTCGTTCGATGTTGTACCGGGCGTCGCGATCATGAATTCGTCGCCCGCGCCGATCGCGGCTTCCCGCACCAGTTCCGCGAAGTGACGGTAGACGAGGTCCGCGTGGTTCGCGGTATTCGGTCCGCGCACCGCCAGCGGATCGGTGTTCATGCGATTCCAGTACTGATTGTTGACCTGCCGCGGATGCAGGCGGAACTGCTGCATCGCGGCCTCGCCGAAGCGGATCGCGCGTTCGTCGATCATCGCGAACCCGGTGGACTGCGCGACGACATCGCTCGTGTCGGCGCCAATGCGCGCGATCCGCAGCTCGCTGTCGTTCATGTCGAGTACGTAGGTGGTCATCGATTCGATCCCGCGTGTCAGATGTCGACCGGATAGGCGACGGACATGTCCTCGGAGATCTGTTCGGAGGGTTTGAAGTCGCCGTCTCTGGTCTTATCGCCTGTGGACTCGGCCGTCGCCG
>JANLUG010000310.1:0-3137 GCA_031363335.1 Gammaproteobacteria bacterium | reverse complement strand
TCCGCATGCTGGAGAACTTTGCGCAGAACGACCCGGATGCCTACAGCTATTCCGGTGCACTGTGCAAGGCCAACCAGGGCTTGATGGAGTTCGTGGAGATGTTCAAGGCGCCCATCAAGGTGCTGCATCCTTTGCTGACTGCAACCCAGGAAGGCAACTACAACGGCACCGAAGCGATCGGCGGAATTCCGTTCGACGGCGTCGTGCTGGCGACTCCAACGAAGCGGAGTGGCAGAACTTCAAGTCGAACAAGAACAACGAAGCGTTCATCGACCGCGTCTATATCGTGAAGGTGCCCTACTGCCTGCGCGTCTCGGAAGAAGTGAAGATCTACGAGAAGCTGATCAACGGCTCGTCGCTCAGCAAAGCGCCGTGCGCGCCGGATACGATGCGGATGCTGGCGCAGTTCTCCGTGTTGTCGCGTTTGAAGGATCCCGAGAACTCGAATCTGTTCTCGAAGATGCGCGTATACGACGGCGAGAATCTGAAAGACACCGATCCGAAGGCGAAGACGCTGCAGGAATACCACGATGCCGCCGGCGTCGATGAAGGTATGCAGGGTCAGTCGACGCGATTCGCATTCAAAATTCTGTCGAAGGTATTCAACTTCGACGCCAGTGAAGTGGCCGCCAATCCGGTGCATTTGATGTACGTGCTGGAACAGCAGATCGATCAACAACAGTTCCCTGAAGATACGCGCAACCGTTACCTCGGGTTCATCAAGGAATTCCTGGCGCCGAAATACATCGAGTTCATCGGCAAGGAAATTCAGACGGCGTATCTCGAGTCGTATTCGGAATACGGTCAGAACATCTTCGATCGCTACGTGATCTACGCGGACTTCTGGATTCAGGATCAGGAGTATCGCGATCCCGAGACCGGAGACATTCTCAATCGCTCGTCGCTGAACGAAGAACTCGAGAAGATCGAGAAGCCTGCGGGCATCTCGAATCCGAAGGACTTTCGCAACGAAATCGTCAACTTCGTGTTGCGCGCGCGCGCGAACAACAACGGCCAGAATCCGTCGTGGCTCGGTTACGAAAAACTCCGCACGGTCATCGAGAAGAAAATGTTCTCGAACACCGAGGATCTGCTGCCGGTGATTTCGTTCAACGCGAAGGGCTCGAAAGACGAGCAGAAGAAGCACAACGATTTCGTCGCGCGGATGGTCGATCGCGGTTACACCGAGAAGCAGGTCAGACTGCTTGCCGAGTGGTATCTACGGGTTCGGAAAGCTCAATAGGAGGCCGTAGCGCGGTGTCCTACATCATCGATCGACGGCTGAACAGCCGAAACAAGAACGCGGTGAACCGGCAACGGTTCATGCGCCGTTATAAGAGTCACATCCAGAAGGCGGTGCAGGAAGCGATCAAGCAACGCAGCATCACCGACATGGAACGCGGCGAAGACGTTTCGATTCCTGCATCCGATGTCGATGAGCCCTCGTTCAGCCACGGCAGCGGCGGGCGCCGCTCGATCGTTCACCCCGGCAACCGTGAATTCATTCAGGGCGATCGCGTTCCCCGTCCGTCCGGCGGCGGTGGTGGCGGTGGCGGCAGCCCGTCGGATAGCGGCGAAGGCGACGACGAATTCGTCTTCCAGTTGACGCAAGACGAGTTCCTCGACGTCATGTTCGAAGATCTGGAATTGCCGAATCTCGTCAAACGACACCTCAGAGGGGCAGATAGCTACAAGCGCGTGCATGCCGGATTTTCACACGACGGTGTGCCGGCGAAATTGAACGTGGTGCGGTCATTGCGCGTTGCGAAGGCGCGGCGGATCGCGTTGACGGGCGGCTCCAAGCACCGCGTTGCCGAACTGGAGGACGATCTGGTCCTCGCAGAAGGCGCCGGCGACGAAGTCACCGCGCGTCGCATCAAGAACGAACTGTCGGAACTGCGGCGTCGCATCAAGCGCGTGCCGTTCCTCGACACGTACGACCTCCGCTACAACCTGCACCTGAAACAACCGGTGCCGACGTCGAAGGCCGTGATGTTCTGCGTGATGGACGTCTCCGGCTCGATGGATCAGCACATCAAGGAACTGGCGAAGCGCTTCTTCCTGCTGCTGTATCTGTTCCTGAAACGCAACTACGAGCGCACCGAGATCGTCTTCATCCGTCACCACACGGTGGCCAAGGAAGTCGACGAGCAGGAGTTCTTCTATTCGCGGGAGACCGGCGGCACCGTGGTGTCGAGCGCGCTGAAGCTGATGTCGGAAGTCATCGCCGAGCGTTACTCGCCGAACGAGTGGAACATCTACGGCGCGCAAGCGTCCGATGGCGACAACTGGAACGATGATTCGCCGCTGTGCGTCGATGTGTTGAAGAAGGGCATCCTGCCGCACGTGCAGTATTTTTCGTACGTCGAGATCACGCGGCGCGATCCGCAGGCGCTGTGGAACGAGTACCAGAAGCTGGCCGACACGTTGCCCGACCGATTTGCGCAGCGTCGCATCTCCGAAGTCGCGGACATCTATCCCGTGTTCAGAGATCTGTTCCAGAAGAAGGTGGCCGCGGCGTGACCGCGCTCGTCAAGACAGCGGAGCGCGTGCCGATATCCACCGGTTCGGAGTGGACGTTCGAGCTGATTCACCGCTACGACCAGGAAATCGGCCGGCTCGCTGCCGGGTTCCATCTCGACACGTATCCGAATCAGATCGAGGTGATCCGTTCCGACCAGATGCTCGATGCATACGCATCGATCGGCATGCCGCTTGGCTATCACCACTGGTCGTTCGGCAAACACTTTGTCGAATCCGAACGCAGCTACCAGCGCGGCTACATGGGGCTCGCGTACGAGATCGTGATCAATTCGAATCCGTGTATCGCGTATCTCATGGAAGAGAACACGATGACGATGCAGGCGCTCGTCGTCGCGCACGCTTGCTACGGGCACAATTCGTTCTTCAAGAACAACTATCTGTATCGCACGTGGACCGACGCGAGTTCGATCATCGACTACCTCGTGTTCGCGAAGCAGTACTTGAGCCAGTGCGAAGAACGCTACGGCGTCGAGGAAGTCGAGAAGGTGCTCGACTCCTGCCACGCATTGATGAATCACGGTGTCGACCGATACAAGCGGCCGCATCCGGTGTCGCCCGAGGAAGAGCGTCGCCGTCAGCGCGAACGCGCCGAG
>JANLUG010000302.1:0-2363 GCA_031363335.1 Gammaproteobacteria bacterium | reverse complement strand
CCGTCGAGCGCATCGGTGCCGCCGGCCATCAGCCGAGACGGCAGATAGGCAGCCGCACCGCCTGCGGATACCGCGGCATGACAAGCGCCCTGGAGCAGATGCGATTTCCCACACCCCGATTCACCGACGAGCCACACCACTGCAAACTCGTTGGCGCTTGCGCGCCGGCCGATCTCCGCCACCAGCTCACCGTTGGGACCGGCTTCGAAATTGTCCAGCGTGCAGCGACGCTCGCTCGGAAACATCAGCGCCAACTGCCGCGCGCGCTCGTCGTTCACGGCAGCGTCCTGTGACCCGGGCCGCCTTGGGATCCTCGCTCCGACAGCGCTCTACGACTCCATGTGACCACATAGTCTGCGCCCGAAACGATCGCGAGCGCGGCAACCAGCCAGAAGCCGTATGGGTGCGTGATCGAGTCGGCGAGCGGACTGATGACCTGGAAATTGCACAACGCGAGGAGCAGCAGCAGCAACACGACGATCTGCACGGCGGTATTCGCCTTGCTCAGCAGCGTCGGCGCGAACTCGATGTGTTTGAACATCATCCGGTAAGCGGCTGCACCGGCGAGAATCACCACGTCGCGTCCGATCGCGATGCCTGCGACCCACAGCGGCAACGCGCCTTGCACCGTCAAAGTGATGAACAGTACGCCGACCAGGATTTTGTCGGCGAGCGGATCGACCGCCGCACCGAACCACGTGACCCAATCGAATCGTCGCGCCAACCAGCCGTCCACCGCGTCGGACGCGCCGGCCACTGCCATCAGCACCAGCGCCTGCACGTAGCGACCCTCGATCAGACACCAGGCAGTGGGAATCACCAGCAGCACGCGCACCACCGTGATGATGTTGGGAATCTGCCGCAACAGTCCGGACGTCATTGGCGTGGATCGCCGCGCCATACCAGGACGCGCCGCTCCATGCCCGTCTCGATCTGATCGGATGGCGCGAGGCGACCGTCGAGCGCCAGCAGATCGCGCAGCCGATCCCATGGCGTACGCGTCTGCAGCGACAGGAGCACGACGTTTGTGCTGACTTCCTCGATCTGCACCGAGTCGATGAACTCGAGGCGCCCGAGATATTTCAGCAGCGCGCCGTACTGTGCGACATCCGAGATCCCGTCGACGCGGATCTGCAGCCGCTCCTGATTGCCGCCGCCGACGACCACATAGCGAGCGACGAGGCCCGCCACCAGGCGATCGACCACCGCCGCGCCCGCTGCATCGGCGTTCGACGAGTCGAAACGGAAAGCCGTCTGGTTGCCGTGCTCCGACAACTGCCAGTCCGCAACCCATGCGTTATTGGCGGCGTGCGTGACGCGACCCACCAGAATCTGGTCGGACCGGTAACGTTCGGAGGCCTGTTCGATTGCCGACGACACGCCGCCCGAGGCAACGCCGACGGATACTTGCGACTGATCGTCGAGATCCATCGCCGGAATGATGAGCGGCAGACCACGCTCACGCGCATGCGTGCGGACGCTGTTCAACAGCGGACTCTTGTCGTTGACGCCCAGTACTGCCCGGTTCGCGCCGTCGGTGACCGCAATCCACACAAGCGTCGTCGGCCGATTCGAACTCCACAGCGGCAGGCCGGCATCAGCAACCAGCTTTTGGATAGCGTTCTGCGCGAACCGCACCGACAGCATCGGCACCTTCGCAGGCTGTGCGCCAACGACGGGGTTGTCTGCTTCTCGATAGCGGTACTCGACGTAGTAGCGTTGCGGCGCTTCGAGCGCGCTCGTTACAGCGGGATTCGACGGCACATCGTTCAGCCCGGTGATCCGTTTCAGTGCGACGAGCAGCGCCTGACGGAATGCCGCGCCGCGAACTTCGGCGGATTGATCCGTCACCGGAACGTCGACGTCGTAGAGCCAATCCACCGTGGCGGCGCGTGCCGACACCGGCCACGACATCAGCGCAACGATTACCCAGCAGAAGACGACTGCGAAGCGGCCCATGGCCCCCATCCAATCCGGCCCGACTGGGCGCTGCGAGGGCGCAAGTGTACTTCAATTCAAACGGCGGGTGAGCTTGCCGGGCCTTTGGTAGACTGCGCGCTCCGCGAATCCACACCGCGAAATCGGACACCCATTTGAGCCGCCACTTGACCTATCGCGACGCTGGCGTTGACATCGATGCAGGCGACGAGTTGATCCGTCGCATCGCGCCCGCCGCGCAACGCACGAAACGTCCGGAGATGATCGCCGGCATCGGCGGCTTCGCGGCGCTGGCGGCACTGCCCAGTCGTTATCGCGAGCCGGTGCTCGTCACCGGCCCCGACGGTGTCGGCACCAAACTCAAACTCGCGATCGACCACGACCGGCACGACGGCGTCGGCCAGGACCTGGTGGCGATGTGTGTG
>JANLUG010000282.1:0-1869 GCA_031363335.1 Gammaproteobacteria bacterium | reverse complement strand
GTCCCAACGGCGAGCTGGTGGAGGAGATCGGTCGGCGCGCAAGCGCCAACGAGTTTGCAGTGGTGTGGCTCGTTGGTGAATCCGGGTCCGGGAAATCGCATCTGCTCCAGGGCGCCTGTCATGCCGCAGTATCCGCGGGCGGTGCGGCTGCCTATCTGCCGTCTCGGCTGATGGCCGGCGGCACCGATGCGCTCGACGGCCTCGGTGAATTCGACCTCGTCGCCGTCGATGACGTCGATCGGTGGATCGGCGCGCGCGAATGGGAAGAGGCATTGCTGCATCTGTATCAGCAATTGTTGAAGCGGGGCGCGAGTCTGCTGTTTGCGTCGACGATCGGGCCGCTTCAGCTCGACGTACAACTCGCCGATCTCGCGTCGCGCTTACGTGCGGCGCAGGTATTCGCGATTCGTCAGCTCGATGATGCGGATCGAGCGCACGCGATCGAACGTCTCGCCGCGCAGCGCGGGCTCGAACTCGGTGCCGATGTCGTGAATTTCATCCTGCGTCGCGCGCCGCGTCGTATGGACGAGTTGATTGCAACGTTCGAGCGACTCGATCGCGGCGCGCTGGCGCAACAACGTCGTCTGACGATTCCGCTCGCGAAGGACGTTCTGGGCCTGTGAAACCGCCGCGCCACGTGCTGTTCACCGGCGGCGGTTCGGCGGGTCACGTGATTCCGAGTCTACCGCTCATTGCGCACTTTGCCGCGGCCGGCTCGTCCATCAGCTATGTCGGCTCGAACGAAGGTCCGGAACGCGGCCTCGTGACGCCGCTCGGTGTGCCGTTCTTTGCGATTCGTTCCGGAAAGCTCCGGCGGTACTGGTCCTGGCGCAACGTCGCCGACATCTGGTGGATTCTGGTCGGCATCTGTCAGGCGATCGTATTGGTGGGCCGGCTGCGACCATCGATCGTGTTCTCGAAGGGCGGATATGCGGCGTTCCCTGTCGTCGTCGGCGCGTGGGTCTGGCGTATTCCGATCGTTGCGCACGAGTCGGATCTGACGCCGGGCCTAGCGAATCGGTTGTCGTTGCCGTTCGTGGCCGCGGTTTGCACGACGTTCGAAGTCACAGAGTTTCCCGTGCGCAATCGGCCGGTCATTCACACCGGCACGCCGCTTCGCCCGGAATTGATGAACGGAAACGCTGAACGAGGTCGCGCGCTGGTCGCCGCAGCCCGGGATCGCCCCTTAGTAGTTGTGGTCGGCGGCAGCCTCGGTGCGGAAGCTCTGAATAAGGTTGTTCGAGAGGCGCTCGACGGACTGCTCGATTTCGCGACGATCGCGCACGTTTGCGGACCGAAGCGCACCGATCCGAGGCTCGCGAATCGTGCCGGATATCACCAGTTCGAATACATCGGCGCGCAGTGGGGCGATCTGTTGGCCGCTGCCGATGTCGTCGTCAGCCGTGCCGGCGCCAATTCGTTGTACGAACTCGTCGCGTTGCGCAAACCGCATCTGCTCGTGCCGTTGCCGCGCAGCGCGAGCCGCGGCGACCAGATCAGCAACGCGGGTTATGCGCTGGCGCATGGCTGGAGCCGCGTCGTCGCGGAAGAAGATCTGGACGCGACACGCCTCGAAGAGGAAATCCGCGTGATCCACGCGGAGCGCGCCCGCTTCGCAAGAGCGCTCGAAGGCGCGGGTTTGGGTGACGGCACCGCGGCGGCGGCCGAGGTCATCTGTCGTTTCGCGCGGCCGGCGTAGGACCTGCGGCGGAGAAATACGACGCGAGATACGGTCCGAGCATCCGCTGCAGCTCGACGAACACGAGCTTCTTGTCTTCGACGTTCGACAACAGCTGATACGCGGTTTCGAGTGCAATACCCGCGTTGCTGATCTGGTCGCCGCGGCTCGCGCTGCGCGGCAACGGCACG
>JANLUG010000266.1:0-2102 GCA_031363335.1 Gammaproteobacteria bacterium | reverse complement strand
ACCGCATGTCGCACGTGAATCATGAACGAGCAGCCGCCAACTTGTGTCCCGTCGACCCATTCCGGCGTGATGCCGAGGTAGTGCGCAATCGCCGTCGGCGATTCGCCAGCGGTTGCTACACCATCTATATCCGCTGCGGTGAGTCCTGCGTCGGCGAGCGCGTTCAGCGCAGCGTCGGCATGCAACTGCAGCTGACTCATGTTCGGAATGACGCCGAGTTCGGTTGTTTCAGCCGCCCCTACAATTGCGACAGAACTCATCGCGCACCTCCGGCCGGCGTGAACAACGGCAACGCAATCTCATCGGAGAGTTGCTCGAACGTAACGGTGAGCGGCATGTCGAGCTGCAAGGCCTCCGGCGTCTGATCGCAGCCGACGATGTTGCTCATCATCCGGGGGCCCTCATCGAGCTCCACGATTGCGATCGCGTAAGGGCCGGTCCACGCCGGATGCGGTCGCTGGTTGATCACGTAGCTCAGCAAACGACCGCGCCCGCTTGCTTTGAAGACGCGCACGGAACGCGAACTGCACGAAGGACAAAACGGCCGCGGCGGAAAATAGACGTGCTCGCATTCCGTGCAACGTTGCAACCGCAACTCACCCGCATTGGTGCCGTCCCAGAAATGCTGCGTCTCCGGAGTCGGTCGCGGCAGCGGTCGGCTTTCCTTCGGCATCGTATCGCTCCTCAATTGACGCGCGAAATGGCGCGCGAAATGGCGCGCGAGTATCGCAAAGCGTTTCCGATTCGCGCAAGGCGACGGACGAGTTCAAGCCGACGCGATCGGCGGTAACGCGCTCCACCAGTCGAATGCGTCGTCCGCGACTGCGAGGAACTCGGGATTCAGCAACGACTCCTTCGTGTTGTAGCGCAGCGGTTCGTGATCGAACGTCATCACGGCGCCGCCGGCTGCTTCCAACACCGCGTGCGCTGCCGCGATATCCCACTCCGAGGTAGGGCCAAGACGCGGATACAGATCGGCAAGCCCCTCCGCGAGGATGCATAACTTCAGTGAACTACCGACCGGCGTGCGATTCACTGCATTGAATCGCTCGGCCAAACCGTCGATGAATGCTTCGAGCCGCTCTCCGCCATGGCTGCGACTCGCCACCACCACGAGTTCGCGCGCTCGATCCATGCGGCGCGTATGCATCGCGCGTGTGCCGTGTTCGTCGCGACGCTCCGCGCGACGTTCCACGACATCACCCGTATAGACGACACCGCGCGCCGGTACACCGACAATGCCAAGCACGGCGCGATGTCCGTCGATCAACGCGATGTTCACCGTGAACTCGCCATTTCTGTTGACGAACTCCTTGGTGCCGTCGAGCGGATCGACGAGCCAATAGCGGCTCCAGGATCTGCGCGTGGCAAAGTCGGGCAAGGTCGATTCTTCGGACAACACCGGTATGTCGGGTGTCATGCGGACCAGCGCATCGCGGATCAATCGGTGCGACGCGAGATCGGCTTGCGTCAGCGGCGACGAGTCGTCTTTGGTCACGACATCGAAATTCGATCCGTACACCTGCATGATCTCGCGTCCGGCGTCGACGACGATAGCGACGAGTGCGTCGACCAGTTGTTTGCGGTCTCTGATGTCAGGCATGCAATCCCCGTGCGTGGTCGACGACATTCGTCGCGTTCGAAGCGCGTTATTATAAGGACATGTCCGTGATCAAATGGAACGACATCGACACCGTGTTGCTCGACATGGACGGCACGCTGCTCGATCTGAACTACGACAACGTGTTGTGGAACGAACGTCTCCCGGAACGATATTCCGCGCATCATGGCGTCACCACGAACGCGGCAAGAGCGACGCTCGAACGTCATTTCGACGAGACGCGCCACACTATCGAGCACTACTGTCTCGACTACTGGGCGCGCTTCACTCAGCTCGATATGCTGTCGCTGCATCGAGAGCTGATGCACCTGATCCGCTACCGCCCGCATGCCGAAGCATTTCTCGAACGACTGAAGGCAACCGGCCGCCGCGCGGTGCTCGTAACGAACGCGCATCGCGATGGTCTCTCGATCAAGGATGCAGTGACCGGGCTGACGGACCGTCTCGACCACACTTTCTCGTCACACGACTTTCACGCCCC
>JANLUG010000261.1:0-1674 GCA_031363335.1 Gammaproteobacteria bacterium | reverse complement strand
GTACTCGCCTGCTCGAGCGCAGTAGCCCTCGAAGATCGGTCCGTGCGCGTACACGCACGTGACGCCGTGGTTGCGGCATAGCGCGGCGATACGGCCGATGTAGTCGAGTTGTGCGGTCGCGACCATCCGCGGCAGCAGCGGATTCTCTTCGACTTCAGTGGCCGCCGTTGGTCCCAACAAACGTCCGCTCTGGCTGATGTAGTCGTGATCGAAGTGTGTCGCGCGTGAAGCGCCGCCGTTCTTCCAGAACTGTTCGAGTACACGCCTCGCGGTTTTCAGGCTGAAGTAGAGTTCCAGAATCCGTAGGGGCGGCGTGGTCAGCAGTTGCGCCGGTTCGGCGGAAAAGAAAAAGCCGGGAAACGCTTCGCTGCGCCGCATGGTATCGATCGACAGCATCACGACGATCAGCTGTGGCGCGTGGTGATCGAGCACTTTGCGAACCATGTTGTAGGCGCCGCCCGCGCCGTATGAGCCGTTCAGCGCGAGGTTGGCGGTGGTGGCGCCGCTCAGTGCGCTGAAGTCGACCGCCGACACGGCGTTGCCGAGCGAACTGTCGCCGACGAATGTAATGTCGATGCCCACGCCGGGTTCGGTTTTGGCGCGTTGGTAGTCGTAGATGTCCTTGCTGGCAGCCTCGACCATCCCCAATCGGTAGCCGATCGCGTTGACGGTCACGAGTACGGCAACGAGCGCGCCGAGCGTCAGCGCGAGCGTGCGCAGGTAGCGCGCCGTGTCAGAACTGGAAGTAGATGAAGGGCGAGACGTCATTGAGCTTCACGAAGCAGGTGAACAGAAGCAGTGCGAATACGAGGCCGTGGCGGCGATCGGGCTGCCAACAGAACCGCTCGGGGGCCGATGGAAACGTGGCGGGGTACCCCGTCGTCGGAAGCCCCGGGCTGGCGCTACCCAACCATTCGTACGTATTCGGCAGACGCCAGACGCCGATGAGGGCCGCGCCCGCGAGTGCCCCAACGACGAGCGGTTGCTCGATCAGACGGGTGTCGAGGGTCAGTCCGTTCAGCCCGAACAGCCCCCGGTAGACAGCGAACGTCGTGGCGAAGTCGACGGCGCGGAACGGCACCCACGCGAGCACGACGCAGACGAATGTCAGTGTTCTGGCTGTTGCAGCGTGCAACGTATGTCGCGCGCCGAACGCCGACTGCTCCCAGGCGCGATGCGCGACCAGCATCGCGCCGTGCAGCGCGCCCCATAGCAGGAATGTCCAGGCGGCACCGTGCCAGATGCCGCCGAGCAGCATCGTGATCAGCAGATTGGTTCGATGGCGGGCGATACCGCGTCGATTGCCGCCCAGCGGGATGTACAGGTAGTCGCGCAGGAAGCGCGACAGCGTGATGTGCCAGCGTTGCCAGAACTCGGCGATCGATTGCGCCTTGTACGGCGACGCAAAGTTGATCGGCAGGCGGATGCCGAACATCCAGCCGAGGCCGATGGCCATGTCGGAGTAGCCCGAGAAGTCGAAGTAGATCTGCATCGTGTAGCACAGCGTGCCGAGCCACGCCTCGACCAGTGTGGGAGCGTGGCCGGCAGCAGCAGCGTCAAATACTGCGCTTGCGTACACGGCGAATGCGTCGGCGATGACGACCTTCTTCGCCAGGCCCATCGCGAATACGGTGATGCCGACCGCGAACCGGTCGACGGCCGGTGGAGTGGCCG
>JANLUG010000251.1:0-2736 GCA_031363335.1 Gammaproteobacteria bacterium | reverse complement strand
CCGGCCGCAAGCAGGCGGTCGAGCTGCATCTCCCCAGGGAATTGCCGCATCCGCACCGCATACTCGATGGCCTCGCCGTTGCCGCCGAATTGCGCACATCCCGCGGCCATCGCGATCGGCACGATATCGGCGTACAACGATTCTGCCAAGCGGCGATTCAAGCGGATTTCTTCTTCGCAGAAGTGGCGTCGGCGCGCGAGACTCGAAAAATCGAGGAACCCGAAATCGACGGGCTTCTTGATTTTGTAGACGAACTCACCGGTCAACAGCACCCACGAGATGTGGGTCTCGATCAGTTCAATGCTGTTGCAACGATGCGGGAATGCAGCGGGACGCGTCAGGTCCCGGAGTAGCGTCGAGATTTCGAGCGTCAGGCTGATTCGCGTCGGTCCGGATCGACCGAGTTCACCAGCACATCGAGTACCTCGAAAATATGGGTTCCCCTGAACCGCGGGTCATTCCGGATTTCGGCATCGAAAAATTCGATGTACGCGTCATCCTTGACTACCCGCCCGGTTCGCCAGGCGACCCATGCGTTGACGAGTGCGACTTCGTCGTGCCTGGTCATCTGTCCTCCATTACTTCTTTTTCGTCTGTTGCGGCGGTCTTCCCCAACCACCACATGCCCCCGTAAGAGCCCCTCTGCGCGAGGGACGCGAAGCATATCAGTCTCAAATTGCGGACCCAAGTCTCATTACGATCCGGAGCCGAGATTTTCGATCGCCTAGACTCATGAATGAGAACGTCGAGATTTACCACACGCCGCGATGCCCTGACGCTAGCCGCCGCGTTGATCGGCTGGGCTGTGTTCCTTGCACCGTTTCGGACGAACACGGTCACCATCGACCGAGTCTCGATCGCGCAAGCTCGCGAAGATTACTCGGCCGTCATTGCGACACCGTCGAGTCGGAGTCGGTTGGCGGAATTCGGCCGACGAGGCAGCGACGTCGTTTTCGAAGACTACCCTCTCGGCGACGCTGAGCTTGCGACGCTTCAGACCGGCGATCGGGTCGAGTTGCCTCATCCCGACGGCGGCACCATCGATCTGCGCGTCGAACGCGCCGAATCGTCAAACGGTCGTCGTCACCTCGTGCTGGTTCACGACGGCCTCGTCAGTACTTTCACCGAGGCACACGGGGCCTTTCTCGGAACTCTGGCGACGCCGCGCGGCGTCTATGCTCTAGAAGGCGACGCGCAAAGTAGCCGGCTGACCCGCCATGCGCTGCTCGATCAACGGATGAACGCTCATGCACTCGACTATCGACCGTCACCGGCGAGTTAGCCGGCAAGCCTTTGCGATCGCGCTGCTGGTCGGCGCTACTTCCGCCTGCGGCGGTGGAGGCGGTGGCGAGACAACAGTCGCGCCGACCGGCGGACCTCAAGGCGTTCCGCAATCGGTCCCGCCGCCGGCGCCACCTCCCTCGGTACACATCGGCATCGACGTGCTCGCGCTGGTCTCCGAATCGGTAGCGGATCAGTACGCCGATCCGACCCTGCGCGTCGTGCATCTGTTCGCGGTCGCAAACGACGTGCTCGCGGATGCCGGTATCGACCTCGATTTCAACGTGACCCGCGTCGTGTTAGTGGATTATCCCGACGGTCCGGACGCAGCAACCGCGCTGGAGGACCTGACATTCGGCGGCGACCCGTCGCTGGTCGGCGTCGCCGCTCTGCGCGATGCGACGCATGCCGATCTGGTGGTGTTGATCCGACCGTACGCCAACGACGGCTATTGCGGTTATGCGTGGACCGGCGGCCTGGGCGCGCAGGGCAATCTTTCCGGCGCTGCCAACGCCGACTACGGCTTCGCGGTGGCGGCTTCCGACTGCTCGGACTACGTACTGGTCCACGAGCTCGGGCACAACCTCGGTCTAGTGCACTCGCGCCGCGAAGCCCCGGAAGGCGGAAGCTTGAGCTACGGCGCCGGGTACGGACGCGACAACGATTTCGTAACGATCATGGCGAGCCCGACCCTGTTCAACGCAGTCCAGCTGCCGGTGCTTTCCGACCCGCAACGCAACTGCGACGGCATGCCTTGCGGGGTCGATCATTCGGACCCGGTCAACGGCGCAGATTCGGCGCGAGCGTTGCGGATGACGATGAGTCAGGTCGCGACGTATCGCTGAACTAGCGGTGCTCGGTGCCGCGACCGCGCTGCAACGAAATGACCGGTGCCGCGACCAACTGCCCGCTCAGATCCATCAACTGTTCGGCGAGGTCGGCGCCTTCCACGAGGCGCTCGATGAAGCGCTTGATCGCGTCGTAGTCGAAGCTGTCGCACGCCTGCTCGAGCGTATTCAACGCGCCGCGCAGCTCTGACCATGCAACGAAGCGTTCTTCCGCCCGCATGATCTTGCGATGCTCGGTTCCGGACGACGCGTCGGCGATGAGCAGTTCTTCGTGCAGCTTCTCGCCGGGCTTGAGCCCGGTGAAGTGGATCTCGATGTCGCCGTCGGGATGTTCGGCGTCGCGGATCGTGTAGCCCTTCAACCGGATCATCCGCCGCGCGAGATCGAGGATTCGCACCGGCTCGCCCATGTCGAGCAGGAACACGTCGCCGCCGGTCGCCATTGCACCGGCCTGCAGCACCAACTGCGCCGCTTCCGGAATCGTCATGAAGAAGCGGGTGACATCGGCGTGCGTCACGGTAACCGGACCGCCCTGGTCGATCTGCTCCAGAAACAGCGGCACTACCGAGCCGGACGACCCGAGCACGTTGCCGAATCGCACCATCGA
>JANLUG010000246.1:0-1152 GCA_031363335.1 Gammaproteobacteria bacterium | reverse complement strand
GATTCTCGTCTTCGTCGTTGCGCTGGTCAGTTCCGGCGCCATGGGCGGCTTTGTATTTTCGACGAAGGTACTCGCGTTCAAGGCCAGCCGGATGAGTCCGCTGACCGGTCTGCAACGTATGTTCTCGATGAAGGCGCTGATCGAGCTCGCCAAAGCGGTGGCGAAATTCCTGGTCGTTGCAGGTGTGGCCGTTGCGGTGCTGCACATCTGGGCGGACGACCTGCTGCGGCTCGGGTTGAAGCCGCTACCGGAAGCCATGGCCGAAGGGCTCGAACTCGTCGCGCATACGTTCATCGCGCTGTCGTGCTCGCTGATTCTGATCGCCGCGATCGACGTGCCGGTGCAGCTCGCGGAATTCAACAAGCAGTTGAAGATGACGCGGCAGGAAGTGCGCGACGAAATGAAAGATTCGGAAGGGCGCCCGGAAGTGAAAGGGCGCATCCGCCGATTGCAGCAGGAATTCGCGCGTCGCCGCATGCTCGCGGACATTCCCAAGGCCGACGTCGTCATCACGAACCCGGAACACTATTCGGTCGCGCTGCAGTACGTCGCGCAGAAGATGAATGCGCCGCGTGTGCTCGCCAAAGGCGCCGACCTGATGGCGTTCCGCATTCGCGAACTCGCGACGGCCAGCAAGGTGCCGATCGTCGCTGCGCCGTCGCTCACGCGCGCGATTTACCACTCCACAGACATCGGCGACGAAGTGCCGGCGCCGTTGTATGTGGCCATCGCGCAGATTCTCGCGTTTGTTTACCAACTGAAGCAGTACCGGCGCGGTGCCGGTCCCGCGCCGCGACCGCTCGGTGATCTCGCGGTACCGGAAGAATATCGGAGAGATAGCTGATGGCTCAGGCAATGCTGTCCGCACCAGGGGGTCGCGGCCTTAGGCACCTCGCGCAAGGCAACATCGGCATTCCGGTGTTGTTGCTCGTGCTGCTCGCGATGATGACGTTGCCGGTGCCGCCATTCCTGCTGGACGTATCGTTCACGTTCAACATCGCGCTGTCGCTGGTCGTGCTGCTGGTCAGCGTCTATTCGTTGCGTCCGCTCGACTTCGCAGCGTTCCCAACGATCCTGCTGGTGTCGACGTTGCTGCGGTTGGCCCTGAACGTTGCCTCGACGCGCGTCGTGCTGCTCGAAGGTCATCACGGC
>JANLUG010000241.1:0-2599 GCA_031363335.1 Gammaproteobacteria bacterium | reverse complement strand
CTCCCCAATGGAGTCGCGGGTGACTGGGGCGAGCGGCCGCGGGTCAGTGCGCCGGACCCTGAGGCGCCATGGATGGCGCCGTTCGGAGCGCCCAGGGATGGGCTGAGCGTGTAGATGAAGCAGGCGCTCTAATGAGTGCCTTCAGTCGCCCGTTGCGATCGCATCGATCGTGATTGTTTCGCGGCGACCACCCGCGTCGAGTACAACGACATCGCCTAACTCAGCGCCGTCGAGCGCGCGCGCAAGCGGCGCGGTCCACGCGATCAACCCGGCTGAGGGATCGGACTCGTCTTCACCGACGATCGTAGCGACACTTGTGATCGAGCCCCGCCGAATCGTGACGCGACAACCGAAGCCGACGACGTCGGCGGCGGGATCTGGGATCACGACCCGCATGGTCGCCTGGCGGGCAAGCCAATAGCGTAATTCGCGGCGAACCAGCGCCGCCGCGGCGTCATCGGGATTGCGCGCCAGCGCGTCTTTCAGTTCCACGATGGTCCGTTGAATCAGCCGGGCACCGCGTGCAGTCACTTGATTCGTCGCCGTGCTGACGGCTCGCTCGGGCGGTGGCGGCTCCGGCGCATCGCTGTCTTCCTTGACGAATGCACGACTCACGCTACGGCCCCTTCTTTTACGTCTGCACGCCGACCGTGGCTATGCGCCGCCCTTCTCAATCGCCTTCTTGTACGCCGGCCGCGCTTCGATGCGGTCGACGAACTGCGTCAGGTTCGGATACGCCTCGCGGCCGCCGAACGTGACTGCGACCTGCGCGACGAAACTCAACTGCACATCCGCGCCGGTGAGATCGTTGCCGACGAAATAGTTGCGTCCCGCCAGTTCGCCGTTCAGAAAGCCGAGGTGATTCTGCATCTCGCTCTGAATGCGCGGTTGCAGCGGCGCGCCCGCATCACCGAGACGCGAGACATATAGCCTCAACATCAGCGGCAACATCGCCGAGCCTTCCGCGTAGTGCAGGAATTGCATATAGCGGTTGTAGTCCGGTGTGCCCATCGCCGGCGCGAAACGTCCTTTGCCGTATTGCCGCACGAGGTATTCGATGATTGCGCCGGATTCGAAGATCACCACGCCGTTGTCGCGAATCACCGGCGCCTTGCCCAACGGATGAATGGCCTTCAGCTCCGGCGGTGCAAGATTCGTGGTGGCGTCGCGCTTGTACATCACGAGCTTGTAGTCGGCGCCGAGTTCTTCGAGCAGCCAGGTGATGCGGCGCGAGCGGGACGCATTGAGGTGATGGACTTCGATCATGGTGGATTCCGGCTATTGCGGTGAATCGTGGAGTTTACGGCCCGCGGGTACGAGACGCACGGCCACTGAGCGTGACGTGTCGAACACGACGCCGATCCACCAATCCCGCCAGCCATACTTGTCGCCCAGCAGCAACCGGATGCGCTCGTGCCCTGCCGGCTTCGAGCAGGGTTTCGCCTTCGTGTTGCACGTACCACACGTGCGTCGTTCGCGCCGTGCCATCCGCCTTCGCCGTCTGCACGATGGCCACGCCTCCCGCTTCGAGCGCCCATCCTGTCATGACGATGAACGCCACCAGCACGACAAGCTGCACGACAACCATCGCGGCGATCGCTCGCTTCAAAACGGCAACTCCCGCTCCGCGCGCGCAAGCGTTTCGGCTGCGCCCACCGCGTACAGCGATGCGAGCCATTTGCCGACGGTAACGACGAGTAACTCACTCTGTCCGAGTTCGCCGAACAAGCGCTCGATGCCGAGCAGCGGCCTCGGATCGGCGCCGCCCTCGACTGCTCGCGCGCGCAGCAGATCGGCGACCGGATGTCGGATCTCGATCGTGTCGCCGGCTTCGTCAGTGCCGCGCATCCTTCGCATCCACGCGGCGAGCGCGAGTCCCAGCAACTCGACGCTTTCGCCGCGGTTGAGTCGATCGCGTATGGGATCAACGAGCACGTTGAGGGGCGCATCGGTATTCACGCGTTCGACGGTATCCTTGATATTAGGATTCGCGAATCGGTCGATCAGCATTGTCTTGTAGGCACGCAGATCGATGCCGGGCACGAGCGGCAACGTCGGTCCGGTCTCGCGATCCATCAGTGCCTGCATGTAACGGCGGAAGCGCTCATTGCGCATCGTTTCGTCGATGAACGTGTAGCCGACGAGCCTCCCGAGGCCGGCCACCGCCAGATGGCTCGCGTTCAACAACCGCAGCTTCATGAACTCGTAAGGCGCGACGTCCGGAACGAACTGCGCGCCGACCGCTTCCCACTCCGGTCGCCCCTGCGCGAAGTTTTCTTCGATGACCCATTGTCTGAACGTCTCGGAAAAAACCGGCCAGTTGTCGGCGACACCGTATTGCGCGGCGAGAGCGGCAACGTCCTCGGGACGCGTCACGGGGGTAATGCGGTCCACCATCGTATTCGGGAAGCGCGCATGTGCTTCGATCCACCCCGCAAGCACGGGTGCGCGGTGGTTCGCAAACGCGAGCACGGCCTGTTTGAGCACGTTGCCGTTGTGTTGGATATTGTCGCAACTCAATGCGGTGAATGCCGGTTGGCCCGCATCCATCCGGCGTTGCAGCGCTTCCGCAATGATCCCGATCACACTGTGCGGCCGC
>JANLUG010000176.1:0-3953 GCA_031363335.1 Gammaproteobacteria bacterium | reverse complement strand
GCTGTGGCCGATCGATGTCGGTCAAGACCCCTACACGCTGCCGCTCGATAAGCTGAATCCAGCGCATCCCGATCTGTTCGAAGCAGATGCGCATTGGCCGTACTTCGAGCGATTGCGCCGCGAAGATCCGGTGCACTACACGAGCGAAAGCCAGTTCGGACCGTATTGGTCGGTGACGAAATTCACCGACATCATGTACGTCGATACGCATCACCAGATCTTCTCGTCGGAAAATTCGCAGGGCGGCATCACGCTGGGCGGCCGGCCGCTGGCCGAAGGCGAAGTACCCGATCCGACGTATGACCTGCCGATGTTCATCATGTCCGACCCGCCGAAGCACGACCTGCAGCGCGGTGTCGTCGCGCCGGTGTTCCTGCCGCGTCAGATTGCCGCGCTCGAATCACTGATCCGCGAGCGCGCCGGCAGCATTCTCGACAATCTGCCGCGCAACGAAGAGTTCAACTGGGTGCGGCACGTGTCGGTCGAGTTGACCGGGCAGATGCTTGCGACGTTGTTCGACATCCCTCTGGAGGATCGTCAGAAGCTGATCTATTGGTCCGACGCGACGTCGAACCTCGGCAACCCGGAGTATTTCGAATCGGTGGAGGAGGGCTTCAAGGTCCTCTGGGAGTGTGCGGCGTATTTCATGGCGCTGTTCGAACAGCGCAAGAACGAGCCACCGAAGGCGGATCTGATTTCGGTGCTGGCGCATGGCGAGGCGACCCGCAACATGCCGCCGAACGAATTTCTCGGCAACATTCTGCTGCTGATCGTCGGCGGCAACGACACCACGCGAAACTCCATCTCAGGCGGGCTGCTGGCGCTGAATCAGAATCCGGCGGAGTACGCAAAGCTGCGCGCGAATCCGTCGCTCATCTCGAACATGGTGCCGGAGATCATCCGCTGGCAGTCGCCGGTGGCGCACATGGCGCGCACGGCGATGGTCGATACCGAGCTCGGCGGCAAGGCGATCACGAAAGGCGAGCGCGTTGCGATGTGGTATATCTCGGGTAACCGCGACGAAGAGTCGATTCCCGATGCGGGCAAATTCACGATCGATCGGCCGAACGCGCGTCATCACCTGTCGTTCGGTTTCGGAATCCACCGCTGTCTCGGCAATCGCCTCGGTGAGCTGCAGCTGCGCGTGATCTGGGAAGAGCTGACGAAGCGCTTTCCGAAGATCGACGTCGTTGGCAATCCGAAGTTCCTGAAGTCGAGTTTCATCCACGGCATTCGTGAATTGCCGGTCAGAATTCCCGGATGAGGCGGCGATCAGCTGAGCTTGCGGGGTGCGGTGATCTGAATGCCGCCGGCCTCGAGCGCCTTGATGATCGCGAGGTTCAGGCGGTACATCAGATCGAAATAGCGGTCGGTGGGTAGCCATACCCTGTAACCGATCGCGATGGCGTAGTCGCCGAATTCCTCCACCCCGATTTGTGGTTTCGGATCGGTCGCGGCACCGTCGAAATTGCTCACTGCAGCGCGCACCAGCTCCACCGCGCGCTCCAGGTTCTCGCCATACGACACGCCGATACGCCCCTCGACGATCCGGTTGGCGCGTGAGTTGCGGTGAATCTCGCCGGCGATCTGCTTGTTCGGAATGATGATGTCTTCGCCGTCTTCGGCTTTGAGTACGGTCGCGGCGAGCGTGATGTCGCTGACGACGCCGGAATAACCCTGCACGGTGATCGTGTCGCCGACCTTGAACACCCTCGTGAGAAAGATCACCAGTCCGGCACCATAGTTGGAGATGGGTCCCTGCAAGGCGAGGCTCGCGCCCACCGCGAGACCGCCTATGGCTGCAATGAACGGTGTGATGCTGATGCCGAGATTGCCGAGTGCAACCACCACTGCGAGCCCGATCACCAACAACCGCACGGCAGACGCGATGAACTGGCGCAGCGTGACGTCGACGTTGCGGCGTTCCTGCGTTCGCAAGAGCGCCTTGGCTGTCCAACCTGCGATCACGACGCCGGCAATCAGGATGACGATCGCGCCGAACAGCTGAAACGAATAACCGACCAGGAACTGGATGACGAACTCGTAGATGCGCTGGACGATTTCGACTTTGTCGGTCACGGGATCGTTTCGCTCAAATGAAAAAACGCCAGGCGGTCGAGCACAGACCCGCCTGGCGTATTAAAGCGAAGGATCAGCCCATGTTGTAGCCCTGTTCGTCGTGCATCGCCAGATCGAGGCCCACGTCTTCGTCCTCTTCACTGGCACGAAGTCCGATCACCATGTCGATCACCTTCAGGATGATGAAGGTCGCGATGCCGCAGTAGACGACTGTCGCCAGAATGCCGACGACCTGCTTCGTCACCTGACCCGCGATGTCGACGCCCTCGGCGAGACCGATACCGCCGAAGGATGCGTCCGCGAATACACCGGTCAGCAACGCGCCGATGATTCCGCCGACACCGTGGACGCCGAACGCGTCGAGCGAATCGTCGTAGCCGAACGCTTTCTTGACCTTGACGACCGCGAAGTAACAGCCGAGTCCACATGCAATACCGATTGCCAGCGCGCCTTCAGGACCGACGTAGCCGGATGCGGGTGTGATTGCCACGAGACCCGCAACCGCACCGGATGCGACACCGAGCGCGCTGGGTTTGCCGTGCACCATCCACTCGGCGAACATCCAGGTCAGTGCGGCGGTTGCGGTGGCCACTTGCGTGACCAGCATCGCCATACCTGCACGGCCATCGGCGGCGAGTTCGCTACCTGCGTTGAAGCCGAACCAGCCGACCCACAGCATGCCTGCACCGACCAGCGTCAAGACCAGGTTGCTCGGCTTGATCGGCGTGTTCGGGTAGCCGCGTCGCTTGCCCAGCACCAGCGCTGCAACAAGACCTGCGATACCCGCGTTGATGTGAACGACGGTACCGCCGGCGAAGTCGAGTACGCCCATGCTGCCGAGCCAGCCGCCGCCCCAGACCCAGTGCGCGATTGGCGCGTATACGAGCGTGACCCACAGACCCATGAACCAGATCAGCGCGGAGAACTTCATGCGCTCGGCGAATGCACCGACGATCAACGCGGGCGTGATGATCGCGAAGGTCAGTTGGAAGGTGGAGAACACCGATTCGGGAATCGTGCCTTTCAACGTGTCGAACGTGATGCCGTTGTGGAAGGCCTTATCGAGGTTGCCGATGATGCCGCCGACATCGCCACCGAACGCCAGCGCGTACAGATAGACGACCCACAGCACCGTGACGAGGCAGGTAATGACAAAACACTGCATCATCACCGACAGTGCGTTCTTGCTGCGCACCATACCGGCGTAGAACAGCGACAAGCCGGGCACGGTCATCATCAGTACGAGTGCGGTCGATGTCAGCATCCACGCGGTATCGCCTGAACTGAGCGTAGGCGCCGGCGCGTCCTCGGCAAAAGCGAGGGCCGGCACCAGCATCGCTAACAGCGACGCGGTGGCGGCCAGTCCGGTCTTCAGACGTGTCCGTTGGATCATTCGAGTCCCCCTAATGTATGGCTGTTGGTTCAAACTCACGCGGACGGAGTGCCGCGACATCGACCCCTGCACTGGCACGATGCGTGCCAACTCGTGCACTCTGTTGTTTTGTGTGCGTGGACGGGTAGTTGCGCGCGCGGCGGGGCGCGGCGCGGCGTGCTTCGTGAGTCGATTCGCCCCAAAAGAGGGCACTCGATTTGACCGGGCGCTAGGATGGTGCAGCCCCAACGGAGATCGTGAATGGCGCGAATCGACTGGCGTTCGGAATTGGCGCGGCGACCGTGGTGGATCAACGGCATGCTCGGGTTCTGCCTGTACATGACCTTCATCTATATGCCCTTCGACCTGTTCTGGAAGAGCGTCGAGGACGACGACGAGGTCTGGTTCGGGGTGCTCGTCCACGGCTGGACCGCAAAACTCACGGAACCGCTGCACTGGGCGATTTACGGCGCGGGGTCATACGGCTTCTGGAAGATGCGGC
>JANLUG010000172.1:0-4767 GCA_031363335.1 Gammaproteobacteria bacterium | reverse complement strand
ACCTTTCCGATCGCGGTGCGCAGCGTTGCGCTGGCCGTTATTGCGGTGTGTGCCGCGCTGTGGCTGCTGGACTGGGCGGCGCAAGTTTTTATCCCGGTCCTGCTCGGACTGATGTTCAGCTACGCGCTATCGCCGATCGTCGATCGCCTGGAGACCTGGCACATTCCGCGCGCGATCGGCGCGGCGGTGCTGCTGGCGTCGATCATCGGCGGCGGCGGTGTGACGATCTACTCGATCGAAGACGATGCGAATGCGCTGATCGAGTCGTTGCCCGATACCGCTCAGAAGATCCGTCACGCACTCCGCCCGCAGACGCACACGCCGGACAGCGCGATCGCAAACGTGCAGGCGGCCGCGTCTCAAATCGAGCAGGCCGCCAGCGATACGGCGCCGGTGAAGTCTCCCGGCGGCATCACGCGTGTGCAGATCGAAACGCCGAAGTTCAACATCAAGGACCATCTGTGGACGGGCACGCTCGGTCTCGTGGGGCTGGTGGGCCAAGCAACGGTCGTGCTTTTCGTCACGTTCTTTCTGCTCGCATCGGGAGATACCTTTCGACGCAAGATGGCGCGGATCGCCGGCCCGAATTTCAGGAAAAAACGCATCACCGTCGAGACGCTCGACGAGATTACCGGGCAGATCAAGCGTTACCTGCTTGTGCAGCTGCTACTTAGTGCCCTCGTTGGGCTCGCCACCTGGGTGGTATTCCTCTGGATCGGGCTACAGCACGCCGCCGTTTGGGGTTTGCTTTCAGGCGTGCTGAATCTGATTCCTTACTTCGGTGCGATCGCCGTTACCGGCGGCGCTGCGCTCGTCGGCTTCGTCCAGTTCGGCACGATAGACACCGCGTTGATCGTTGCGGGGGCGTCGCTCGTGATCCACAGCATCGTCGGATATGTACTCACGCCCTGGTTGACGGGACGCGCGAGCAGCATGAATCCCGTCGTCGTATTCATCGGGGTGCTGGCGTGGGGGTGGCTGTGGGGAATCTGGGGATTGTTGCTCGGCATGCCGATCATGTTGGCGATCAAGGCGGTTTGCGATCGCGTGGAGGATCTCAAACCGATTGGCGAGCTGTTGGGCGAGTGAGTCCATGAGCGATCTGCCCTTGCCGACAACAGACTTTGCACAGGCTGAACGCGACATCGCGGAGTACGGCCTGTGTCTGGTCACTGACGTACTGTCGCCCGATCAGCTCGCGCGTGCCCGCACCGCGCTGTACGAGGCTGCCGCCGACGATCGCGCGCAGGGGCGCGAGCCGCCGCAGTTCGGCCTCGACTACGGCGACTCGAACCAGCGGGTGTGGAACGTATTGAATCGCGCGCCGATCTTTGCCGAACTGGTCGAGCACCCGGCAGCGCTGCGGTTGATTCGCGCGGTGATCGGTTGGCCCGCGCTGCTCGGCAATCTGTCGGCGAATATCGTCGGCCCGGGCGCAGGCGACAGCGTGCTGCATGCCGATCAGATCTTCGTTCCCGAACCGTGGCCGGCGGCGCCGCAAGGCGTGAACGTGGCGTGGTGCCTGGATGAATTCACGGCGGAAAACGGCGGCACGCGGGTGGTTCCGCGCAGCCATCTGCGCCGCCGCAATCCGCGGCCTTCGGACGGCGACGAATCGATACCGATCGAAGCGCCGCTCGGCACGATGATGGTATTCGAGAGCCGCGTGTGGCATCGCACCGGAGCCAATGTCACCACGTCGACGCATCGCGCCGGGTTGTTCGGCTGGTATACGCGGCCGATCTATCGCACGCAGGAAAACTGGTTTCTCGCGCTCGATCCGGCCGTTCGTGACAATGCCTCCGACACCTTGCTGCAACTGTTGGCGTACAAGACCGAAGGCTTCGGGCTGGTGAACGGCCGTTCGCCGATGTGACGCCTGCAGTTCAGCGTCGCCGGCCACCGCCACCACCACCGCGCATGCCGCCGCCGCGATTGAAACCGCCGCCTCCCGACATCGCACCGCGACGCTGTTCGAAGCGGTCATATCCGCCCGAACGTGCGCGCGCATCACGATCGAGCTGGCCCATGTCGTCGCGCCCGCCATAGCCGCCGCGATCTCCGTAACCACCGCCGTATCCACCGGCGCCTGACGCGCCGCTGCGGTCGCGCTGCGTGGGTTGTGATCGCGGTTGCACCGACTCGCTCGAGTATTCCGGTGCTTGCCCGGATCGGCGCGACGCGCTCGTGGGCGAGGCGGAAGCGGGTCGATCCGATTTCGGTACGTCCTGCCAGTTGCCGTTGTCGTAGTGTTGCCAGCCGCTATCCGTCTTCTTGTAGACGTTGCCGTTGTGGCCCGCGTAGAGATCGCCGCTGCCGGATTGCGCCACCGTCGTGCGGCCTGTGTCGCCGGTTCTCGAGGCCGCTTGCCCGCCTTCGGCGCCGGTGATCTTGGTGGTGCCGCCCTGACCGATCTGATGCTCGCCTTCGATCGTCGCGGTCTTGCCGCTGCCGGTCGTGATCGTGCCGGACTTGGTGATGGTGCCGTTGCCGTCACCCGTCCGTGTGACCGACGACGAGCCGCCGTTGGACGTCTTGCGGTTGGTCGTCGACGTGCGGTTGTCGATGTCGGTCTTGCGCTCCATCTTGACCTTGCCGCCGTTCGGACCTTCGACGGTGCGGGACGTGCGCGCCATGTTGTCGTTGGACGAATAGTGGCGCGACGTTTCGGTGCCGACTCCGGTGCGCGGGTTGTACTTCTCGCTGTGGCTCTTCCAGTCCTCACCGTTCCACGCGGTCTCAACGTAACCGTATCGGCCGGTATTCGGGTTGTAGCCCTGGCTGTAGCTGTAGCCGCCGTAAGGTCCGTACCACACCGAACGCGAACCGTAGGCACCGGTCGCGCCGCTGTACCAGTAGCCGTGACCGTACGATCCCCAATAGGGGTAGTAGTACGGGCCATAGATGTACGGCGGGTAGTACCAGCCGGTGCCGTACCACGGCACGCCGTACGCGACGAAGATGCCGGTGCTGTACGAAGGCGGATACGAATACACGACCGTCGTCGGAGTCGTCTCGTACACCGTCACCTGAGTGACCGGATACGACGGCGAGTCCGGCGGAATCTTGTAGATCGCATCGGGCACGGTCGCCGTCGCGGCCCACGGCCCGGTCGGTGCTGTCGACACGTACCACGCACCGTCGACGCACAGGTAGTAGGTGCCGTTGTACAGAATCACGTCGTTGCCGCTGTTGATCGCGCGCGACACGTCGGTGCCTGCGATCGCTTCGAACTTCGGCTCGCCGCCGTAGCTGACTTCCACGCCGGGTGCGGCGCCGACGGCCACCGAATTGCGTGTGGGCAGCAGCGCCTCGAGCGCCGCCGTCTTCGCCTCGACGGTGCCGGGAACCGACGCGCGGATGTCCGCCATGTCGTGGTCCGCGGGAATCTTCGAGAACGCCTCGGGCAATTCCGCGATGAATTTCCACGGCCCTTTCGACGGCCGCTTCGTTTCGAACCAGCGCCCGGACACGAGGTAGTAATACGTGCCCTTCAGTTCGAACAGCGGACTGTCGGTGTTATCGACGAACTGCAGGCCGCCGGTTTCGGGGATCTCTTTCAGCACCGGCTTGCCTTCGGTGACGATGAGTTCCGCCGGTACCGACGACACGATGACTTTCGGCACCGGATCGTCGCCGACCGGCGTTGCAACAGCGGCCGCGATCGCGGCCTGCTCTCCGTTCGGATCGATCTTCGCGAAGCCGGCGGGAAGCTCGGTTGCCTTCGTCCACGGCCCAGCAAGGTCGTTAGCCTTCAGGCGTTGTGGCCCGGTGATCAGGTAGTACGTTCCCGAGGCCGTATCGCGCAGCACCGGAAAATTCGCGTTCACGACGAGTTCGAGCCCGGTTTGTTCGACGCTCGTCAGAACAGGCTTGCCGTTGATGAACAACAACAGCGTCGGTGAATCGGCCAGGTAGATCGGCGGCGGCGCCGTGTTGAATCCGGGCGGCGGCGGGGTTTCGAGCACGTCGTCGCTCAGATAGAGCAGGAACATGTCGAGCGGAATTTCGACGCGTTCTCGGAACACGATATTCGTCATCGCGATGTCGTAGGCATCGGTACCCTTGTCTGCGAACGTCACGTCGTCGACTTTCGGCTCGGTGACGATGACGAGACGTTTGTCGAGGTCCACTTCGGTTGCGCCGGAGATCGTCGTCGTTCCGTAATGCGCGGCGCTTCCATCCTTTGGATAAAACTCGAATGCGACCACCGCGTCGAAGCGCGTGAAATCCGGCCACGAACGGATTTGCGGCGTGTAGATGACGACACGATTGCCTTCGACGATGCGTTCGCGCGGGTAATGCCACGGCTCGGTCTGCAACGGTGCGTCCGCGTCGGGCGGCGGCACCGTTTCAGTTACAGGCGCAGTTACAGGTGCAGTTGTAGACGCAGCGTCGGTCGCCGTGCTCGCAGGCGGCGTCACTTCGCTGCCGCACGCATTGAGTGAGAAGACGCACAGCAGCGTTGCGAGATGGCGCATGAGGATGACCTAACGTAAAGGGCGAAATGCGGTGCGGATGTCGTCGGCGAGCAGATCGGGCGCTTCGATCGCCGCGAAGTGACCGCCGCGGGCAGGATGCGACCAGTGCACGAGATTGAATTGCTTCTCGACCCACGCGCGCGGCGGCAGGAACAGTTCGCCCGGAAAGTTCGCAACCGCGGTGGGCACGCCGACGCGTTCGGGAAACGGCGCGCCTTCGTAACGGCGGCTCTCGTAATACATCCGCACCGACGACGTGATGCTCTGCGTGAACCAGTAGATGCTG
>JANLUG010000163.1:0-7854 GCA_031363335.1 Gammaproteobacteria bacterium | reverse complement strand
AGTGCCTTCTATACCTGGCTGTATCGCATAGCGATCAACACCGCGAAGAACTATCTCGTGGCGCGCAGTAGGCGCCCGCCCGATGTCGACGTCGACGTGACCGACGCAGAACATCTCGACGGCAGCGACGCATTGCGCGACAGCGAGAACCCGGAAAACAGCCTGACGCGCGACGAGTTGGAGCAGGCGATCAACTCCGCGATCAGTCGATTGCCCGACGATCTGCGCAGCGCTGTAACACTTCGCGAATTCGATGGTCTAAGCTACGAACAAATTGCCGAGATCATGGATTGCCCAGTGGGCACGGTGCGTTCGCGGATATTCCGGGCCCGCGAAGCCATCGACGATCGTATCCGTCCGTTGATCAGTTCGCGCTGAGATTGAGACTTCATTTTGAGGGGTAGGTTCTAAACATGTCAGAGCAGCTCAAAGAGTCGCTGTCGGCCGTCATGGACGGTGAGGCAGATGAGTTCGAGATTCGGCGCGTGCTGAACGAAGCGGCCGATGATCCCGAACTGCGCGGCGTGTGGGAACGCTATCACCTGGTTCGCAGCGTCATGCGAGGCGAGGGCCGCATGCTCGGCGCCGATCGATTGAGCGCGCGATTCTGGACGCAGATCGACGCTGGAGAAGCAGCCCCCGAGGACGAAAATGCGGAACCGATCGAGGTTGCTCCGCGCTCGTCGCGTTCGAACTGGGTGACATGGGGCCAACGCGTCGCCGGTGTTGCCGTGGCCGCGGGTGTTGCCGCAGCGGTGATCGTCGGATATCGCATCGACGAGCGCGCGTCCACACCGCCGGCGCAGGTCGCGGTGGTGGAGTCGGCCGTGCCGAGCGCCACGATGGCGCTGTTCGACGATGAAATGCGTGTTCAGGGCGTGCCCGCCGCGCTCGATCTGCAACGCGCGCATGCATACATGCTGCACCATGCCCATCACGTCGCGCTGAACAATCGGAGTGTCGTGCCGTTCGTCAAGGTTGCCGCGTTCGAATCGACGAAATGAGTCGTCCGAACCTGCCGGTTCTGTTCCTGTCATTCTTCGGATGTGCGTTGCTCGCGGGGCCCGCGTCGGCGGAGGAGCGCACGCCCGCGCAATGGCTCGACATGATGAATCGCGCGTTTCTCGAAGCGAGTTACGACGGGATCTTCAGCTACTTCAGCGGTGATGATCTGTCGACGTTGCGCGTCGTCCACACGGTTACGAACGGCGTGCAACGCGAACGTCTCGTGCATCTGAACGGCGCGCCGCGCGAGATCGTGCGCACCGGCGACGAGGTCGCGTGCATCCTCAGACCGGGCGATGAAATCCTCGCGCTGGAGAGCAGCATTCCATCCGGACCGTTTGCGCGCGCCTTTTCGCGTGCGTTCGAAGGCGTGTCAGACAACTACACGATGTCGCTGCACGGCACCGACCGCGTCGCTAACCGCGATGCAATCCGGCTGGCCGTAATGCCGCGCGACGCGCAGCGATACGGTTTTCGCTTATGGCTCGATCAGAGCACCGGCCTGCTGTTGCGTTCCGAACTCGTCGATATGACAGGGACCAAACTGGAAATATTCCAGTTCGCCACTTTGAAAGTAGGCGGCCTCATCAGCGAGCAGGATCTCGCGCCCGAGTCCGGCGCAGGCGCATTGACGAGCCACATGTCGCTCGAATCGGCGACTCCGGCTGCGCGTCGAAAAGTGAACTGGCACGCGGAGTGGGTTCCCGACGGTTTTACGATGGCGTCGTGGGACATCCGACGCACGCCGAGTTCGCTGAAGTCGGTCGATACGCTGATGTATTCGGATGGCCTGGCGACGTTCTCGGTTTTCATCGAAGACATGCCCGAGTCGGGCGCGAGCCAGTTGGTGTCGCGCAGCGGCGCGACGGTCGCGGTGTCGAAGGTGGTCGCCGGCCGACCGGAAGAAACGGCTCAGCACCTCGTCACCGTCGTTGGCGAAATTCCCACCGCGACGGCACAGCGCATCGCGCAATCGATTCGATACATCTCCGAATGACGGATGCGGCGGCGTTCGGCTCGAGTTGCCGGCGCGGCACCGTCGTGCTGGCGTCCGGCGAGCGTTGTACGGTCGAATTCCCCGCGCAACGGTGTTCCGACTGTTCCGGACTCTGCGCGCTGAGTGTGTTCGGGCCGGGCGCCATGCGCCTGACGATGCATATGCGGGACCTTCGACCGACACCCGCACTGGGCGCCGAAGTTTGGGTGGCTGTGCCGGAACGCGCGATACTGCGCGGCGCGGTCGGCACATTCGGACTGCCGCTGTTCGGATTGGTCATCGGATCAGGGGTTGCGGATGCGCTCGGGATGGCCGAGTCGTCGGGCGCGTGGCTGGCCGCAGTCGGTCTCGTTGCGGGGGTTCTAGCGGGGGTGCTCGCCTTGCGGCGGAGCGCGTCGACCGGGGCGGTGCTCGACGACGGCTATGCTGAACGCGGGGTGACGCTATTGAACCAAGCGGCCTCGATGCGGTCGGATGCGCGGTCCATTCTCTTCAACACAGGAAAATCGAGAATCACATGAATACCGTTCTACTGGCGCGTCGCCTCAACGCAGCGTTGGGTGCTGTGGCGCTGGCATGGGCACTGTCGGGCGGCGCCGCGGCGGCGGCCAAAGAACTGCCGGATTTCACCGGACTCGTCGAGAAATACTCGCCGGCGGTCGTCAACGTCAGCACGACGCAGAAAGCCGATCACCGCGGTGAGGGCGGCGGCAATCCCGATATGGACGAGTTCTTCCGTCGCTTCTTCGGCCCGGAAGGGCGCGGGCCACAAGGTCCGGAAGGCGGCGATGGTGGCGGCGGTGGTGGTGGCGGCGGCGCGCCGTTCGGCCAGCGTCGTTCGCTCGGTTCGGGCTTCATCATCTCGGCGGAAGGCTACATCCTGACCAACAACCACGTCGTTCAAGACGCGGACGAAATCGTCGTGCGCATGAACGACCGGCGCGAACTCGTCGCGACGGTCGTCGGTGCAGACCCGCGTTCCGACCTTGCGCTGCTGAAGGTCAACGCCGCGAACCTTCCGGTCGTGAAACTCGGCCACTCGGGCAACTTGAAACCGGGTGAATGGGTGCTCGCGATCGGTTCGCCGTTCGGCTTCGACTACTCGGTTACCGCGGGCATCATCAGCGCGATCGGCCGCAGCCTGCCTACCGAGAACAACGAAAATTACGTGCCGTTCATTCAGACCGACGTTGCGATCAACCCCGGCAACTCCGGCGGACCGCTGTTCAATCTCGATGGTGTAGTGATCGGCATCAACTCGCAGATCTACACGCGTTCGGGTGGCTTCATGGGTGTGTCGTTCGCGATCCCGGTCGATGTCGCGCTCGATGTGGTCGAGCAGCTGAAATCGCACGGCAAGGTATCGCGCGGCTGGTTGGGTGTGGTGATTCAGGAGGTCAATCGCGATCTCGCGGAGAGCTTCGGCCTCGACAAACCGTCAGGCGCGCTGGTGGCCCGCGTGATCGAAGGCGGACCTGCTGCAAAAGCCGGTCTGCACGAAGGCGACATCATTCTCGAATTCAACGGCCAGCACGTCGATCTGTCGGCGGACCTGCCTCACTTCGTCGGGCGCGCGCATCCCGGCAGCGAAGCGCAACTGCTGATCATGCGAGCGGGCAAACGCGAGACGCTGAACATCGTCGTCGGCGAACTCGCCGATCTCAACGATGGCCAAGTGGCCGCGGCCGGACCGGGCGACACGCCGGTGCCGTCGCGAATCGGCGTCATCGTGGAAGCACTGACGGACCCGATTCAGCAGCGCGCCGGCGTCGATCACGGTGTGCGCGTCGTTGAGGCGAGTGGACCGGCGGCCGAAGCCGGCATCCGCGAAGGCGACATCGTGACGCGGCTCAACAACCAGGAGATCGATTCGCCTGTGACGTTCTCGAAGGTGGTCGATGCGTTGGCGCCCGGGCGCTCGGTTCCGGTGTTGATCGTGCGCGGCCAGGCGCCGACTTTCCTCGCATTACGAGTGCCTTCCGAATAGCTCGAACATGCCGTGCGGCGCGCCTCAGTTGAGGCCCGCCGCATGGCGTCGCTTCACGCAAATGGGTACACTCCGCGCCGCTTCTTGTACCCCGCAGCTGGTTACGTGTCGTCCATCGAACACATTCGCAACTTCTCCATCATTGCCCACATCGACCACGGAAAATCGACCCTCGCCGATCGGTTGATTCAGCTGTGCGGCGGTCTGACAGAGCGTGAGATGGCGGAGCAGGTACTCGACTCGATGGATATCGAGCGCGAGCGCGGCATCACGATCAAAGCGCAGAGCGTCACGCTGTATTACGACGCGCTCGACGGCCGCCGTTATCAGCTGAACTTCATCGATACCCCCGGCCACGTCGACTTCAGCTACGAAGTTTCCCGTTCGTTGGCGGCTTGTGAGGGGGCTTTGCTCGTCGTCGACGCCGCGCAGGGCGTCGAGGCGCAATCGGTGGCGAACTGTTACACCGCGATCAACCAGGGTCTCGAAGTGATCCCGGTGCTGAACAAGATGGATCTGCCGCAGGCGGAACCGGACAAAGTCGCGATTGAGATCGAAGAGATCATCGGCCTCGATGCGAGCCAGGCGCTGCGCGTCAGCGCGAAGACCGGTCAAGGCATTCCGGAACTGTTGGAGCAACTCGTTGCAAAGGTGCCGCCGCCGCAAGGCGATCCCGACAAGCCGTTGCAGGCGCTGATCATCGATTCCTGGTTCGACAACTATCTCGGCGTCGTTTCGCTGGTGCGCGTCATGCACGGCCGCATCGCGAAAGGCGACCGTATCGTCGTCAAATCCGTGGGCCGCACGCAGCTCGTCGACGGCGTCGGCTGTTTCAGCCCGAAACGGACCGATCGCGAATCGCTCGGTGCCGGCGAAGTCGGCTATGTCGTTGCAGGGATCAAAGAGATCAAAGGCGCGCCGGTCGGCGACACGATCGTTTCGTTGGCGCATCCCGATACACCGCAGTTGCCGGGTTTCGCGAAAGCAAAACCGCAGGTCTATGCCGGCCTGTTTCCGATCAACGGTGAAGACTTCGAAGACTTTCGCGACGCGCTCAGCAAACTGACGTTGAACGACGCGTCGCTGTTCTACGAGCCGGAGAGTTCCGATGCACTCGGTTTCGGTTTCCGGTGCGGATTCCTCGGCATGCTGCACATGGAAATCGTCCAGGAGCGGCTGGAACGCGAATACAACCTCGACCTCATCAGCTCGGCGCCGACGGTCGTCTACGAGGTGCTCACGCGCGCCAACGAAGTGTTGTCAGTCGACAATCCGTCGCGCCTGCCCGATGCGGGCCGCATCGCGGAGATGCGCGAGCCGATTGTGTCCGCCAACATCCTCGTGCCGCAGGAATACCTCGGTAACGTAATCGGTCTGTGCACCGAACGCCGTGGCGTGCAGAAGTCGCTGCAGTTCTCCGCCAATCAGGTATCGGTGCACTACGAAATGCCGATGAGCGAAGTCGTCATGGACTTCTTCGACCGGTTGAAGTCCGTGAGCCGCGGCTTCGCCTCGCTCGACTACAACTTCGAACGCTTCGAAGCCGCCGATCTGGTGCGCCTCGACATCCTGATCAACGGCGATCGTGTCGATGCGCTCGCGATGATCGTGCACCGCGCGCACGCACAACAGCGCGGCCGTCAGCTGACGGAAAAGATGAAGGAGCTGATTCCCCGGCAGATGTACGACGTCGCAATCCAGGCGGCGATCGGCACCCAGGTCATCGCGCGCACCACGGTCAAGGCGTTGCGCAAGAACGTCACCGCGAAGTGTTATGGCGGCGATGTCACGCGCAAGAAGAAGCTGCTCGAGAAACAGAAGGCCGGTAAAAAACGCATGAAGCAGGTCGGCCGTGTCGAGATCCCGCAGGATGCATTTCTGGCGGCGCTGCGAGTCGATCGCTGATGGATCTGGATTTCCCGCTGATTCTGAGCTGGGCCGTGATCATCAGCGGCGTGATCTGGCTCGCCGACGTGATCGCATTCAAACCGCGACGCACCCGCGCCGCTGCGGCGTACCGGGCCGGCGCGGGCAAGAGTCAGAACGACGAGGCGGTGGATCAGATCCTGAAGGAGCCGCTGCTGATCGAATATGCGCGATCGTTCTTTCCGGTGTTGCTGCTCGTGCTGGTGCTGCGCAGCTTTCTGTTCGAACCGTATCAGATTCCATCCGAATCGATGGTGCCGACACTCGAAGTCGGCGACTTCATCCTGGTGAACAAGTACGCGTACGGGCTTCGATTACCTGTGCTTGGAACCAAGCTGTTCGATGTGGGCGATCCGCAGCACGGCGACGTGATGGTATTCGTGCCGCCGCACGAGCCGCGCTATTTCATCAAGCGCGTGATCGGCTTGCCGGGCGATCACGTGCGGTATCAGGATAAGGCGCTATACATCAACGGCGAGCGTGTTCCGCAGGAGTACATCGATCAGGTGACTGTCGAGGGGCGTCCGTACATTCAGATCTACGACGAGCATCTGGGCACGCATACGCACAGGATCTACAGGTATCCTGCACGGGTCGAGCGGCCGCAGGAATGGACGGTGCCCGAGGGGCACTACTTCATGATGGGCGATAATCGCGACCGCAGCGACGACAGTCGCCGCTGGGGGTACGCTGCCGATGCCAAGGTGGTCGGCAAGGCAGTTGCGGTGTGGGTGCACAAGGATCCGGGCCTGCACTGGCCGACGTTCGCGCGCAACGGTTGGATCAATTGAACGGAGGTTTCGAGATGAAATCGAAGCAAGGCGGCGCTTCGTTCCTGAGCTGGATCATCATCGCTGCGATGGTGAGCGCCATTGGCTTGATCGGGGCGCGACTTGCGCCTGCGTATCTCGACTACCGGACCATCACGACGCTGATCGAAGCGTTACCCGCGGACAAGGTGCATCTGATGTCGAAGGGCGAGATTTATGATGCGCTCCACAAGCGCTTCCTGATCAACAATATCCGCGATCTCGACGTCACCAAGATCCTCACGGTCGAGCGCAAGCGCGACGGCACGTCGCTGCTGCTGAACTACGAAAAGCGCGAGCCGTTGCTCTACAACATATCGATCGTGGTGTCGTTCGATAAACGCTTCGACTACCAATGATCGGATCGCACCTGCGCGATCACCCCACGACCGGCCGATACCTTGGAATCGCTCGAACACCTTGAACGACGCCTCGGCCACTGTTTCGCAGATAGAAACCTGCTGGACCTCGCGCTGACGCACCGTAGTGCCGGTGACGTCAACAACGAGCGGCTCGAATTTCTCGGCGACGCAGCGCTCGGCTTCGTTGTGGCCGAGTGGCTGTGGCGGTTGTTCCCTGCCTCGAGCGAACACGCGTTGACGCTGATGCGCGCCAGTCTCGTCAAACGCGCCTCGCTTGCAAGAGTCGCTCGCGAGATCGACCTCGGTGAGTACCTGCGGTTGGGAACAGGCGAACGCAACAGCGGCGGCCACCATCGCGAATCGATTCTCGCCGACAGCCTCGAGGCGATCATCGGCGCGGTGTTGCTCGACGGCGGTTATGAAGCCGCACGCGGGATGGTGCGCAGCCTCTTCGCGCGCCATGTCGATGCCGTCGATGCGCAGATGGAGCGCGACAACAAGACGCAATTGCAGGAGCGGGCGCAAGCGCGCCGTTTGCCGCCGCCGGAATACCGCGTGACCTCTCGATCGGGCGACGAGCATCTGCCCGAGTTCATCGTCGAGTGTCGCATCGACGGTCTCGGTGTAGTGACGCAAGGGCAGGGTGGCAACCGCCGCGATGCCGAACAAGCCGCCGCGCGCGCCGCGCTCGATGTGTTGGACCGATCCGATGACTGAATTGCAAAGGTGCGGGTACGTTGCGTTGGTGGGCCGGCCGAACGTCGGCAA